>JALWSJ010000256.1:17068-17472 GCA_026993705.1 Flavobacteriales bacterium | reverse complement strand
TCATATTACTTTGCGTACCCGAACCGGTTTGCCAAATAACTAAAGGAAATTGGTCGTCTAATTTTCCTGCGATAATCTCGTCAGCAACTTGAGAAATCAAATCTCTTTTTTCTTTTGAAAGCACGCCTAATTCGTGATTGGCATGAGCTGCTGCTTTTTTCAAATATCCAAAAGCATGTACAATTTCTTTAGGCATAGAAGCCGAAGGCCCTATCTTAAAATTGTTTCTTGAACGTTCAGTTTGTGGGCCCCAATACTTATCGGCAGGAACTTTTACCTCACCTAAAGTGTCTTTTTCTATTCTATATTCCATAATATTGATAAATTATTTTACTTTTGTGAACAAATAATCTTCAAATTTACAAAGTTATGGTAATAGGAACGCTAATATTTCTAATCTTTTT
>JALWSJ010000256.1:0-17058 GCA_026993705.1 Flavobacteriales bacterium | reverse complement strand
GGATATGATTAAAGCCAAATTTTCTAAAAAAGGGTTGGATAACGAAGAGCAATACGCTTAATTAACTTATTGAGTTAATTCTAAAACGCAATTTACGGGGTGAATTGCGTTTTTTTGTTTCTAATCCATACGTTTTGGGCGTTCCCATTACAGCATAAAAAAGCAGTTTCGTTGTACTACACTACTTTTTAACGCCGTAATGGTCGGGCTATCACTACTCGCTTTTTTGTGTTGCATAGGTGCAACAACACAAAAAGAGCTCAAACACGCCGTTCTATCCCTAACGTGTGTAAAAAGAGCGGTAAGAAAATGAGTTTTAGTTTCTTTATTTAAATAAAGAATCATCTCCCTTTTACGAATAACAACTCGGTGTTTCGGCTTTTATCGATAAGTGTAACCTTATATTTCGACTTCAGCTCAGACAACAACAATGTATCACTGACCAAAATTTTATCATTTACAACTATAGACGAAACATCATATAAAATATCTATTTTCTGTCCAGCTTCTTTGAGTTTGTATTTATAAAACAGAAGCGAACCTTTCCACTTTTGAGTCAAAACTTTTATTCCGTCTAAGTTTTTTCCGGCTTCTATTTCTTTGTATAAAAAGTATTCATTTGCTTCCATAGCCAATTCGCCGGCTTTTGTATTGTTACTTTGAGATTTGTAAAACATAGCTCGATAAGGGAAAAAGAATACAACAATTAATGCGATATACTGATACTTCACTTTTTTTATTGATTTCAGCAGCTTGTATATCGGATAGGCGGCAAGCGTAGCTAAGTAAGGATATAAAGGCATATCGTACCATTCTAACTTTGTTACAGACAAGGTAATGACGACCAAATAACTCAGCACAAAAACTGAAAATACTTGCAGTAGTTCTACATTTTTATCTCTGTTAAAAAAGAAAGCTAAAAGACCACCGGTTAACGCAAAAACAAACCAAGTGGCAAAGCGTTCTTGTAAGAAATTATCAAAATAAAAAAATAAAGGTTCGCTATGATTTTCAACAACAGCGGTTAAACGACCGGCGTCTTTATAGAACACTTGTTCTAAATAACCTCCTGTTTCTACTTCTCTTAACCATAAGACACTTCCTACAACGCTTACAAAAAACAAGACACTGTAAACAAAAGGCTTGTTCATGATAAAATTCGCTAATTGCTTTTTGTAGATTAACAATACCAAATAAGCAGGAACAAACAGTAGAACAGCATACATCTTTGTCAAAAAACCCAACGTTAGGAAAAAGAACATAAGAAATATGTCGCTATTATTTTTATCTCTATAATAACGTAGAAAATAAAGATTTGAAATAAAAGCGAACAAAGTTAGTAGAGCATCTGAATCTCCTGTTCGAGCTGTATGATAGTGCACAAAACCGTATGATGTAAGCAATATCAAAGAACTAATCCAAGCAAATAGATAATCAAATTGATTTTTCACATAACGAAACAGCAATACAACACATACAAAAGAGGCTAACGCGGAAGGTAAACGAATCGCCAATTCATTGTAGCCCAAAAAATTTATAAATAAAACCTGTAACCAAACAGTTAAAGGCGGTTTTGTGTTGTACAAATCCGGAGCGTTATCAAAGTATAGAGAAAAGAACTTTCCATTTTGTATCATCTCATAAGCGTTGACCGCAAACATCGATTCATCCCACCATCGCATATGGAAATTACCTAATTTTATAAAAAACACAAAATAGGACAGAGCAAATAAGACTAAATATAATGAGGGAAATCCTTTTTTAACACTATAAAATAAATTAAGGTGTACTCAATGCTACATTCAGTATTTTTCCGTTAAAATATTTTTGCCCCTTTAAAGTGAAATCAGCGATGTATTCTGCCATTTCTTGTGCTGTTAGCGGTGCTTTATAACCGGGAAAAGCTTCTGAAAGCATTTCGGTTTGAACTGCTCCTAAAGCTAAAGCATTTACAGTAATGTTTTGTTCTTTTAACTCCTCTGCCAAACATTCTGTGAGAATCGTTACTGCTCCTTTTGAAGAGCTGTACCCACTTAGTCCCGGAAATTTTGCTGTACCTTGTACTCCTCCCATACTGCTAATATTTACAATATGTCCGTCGCTTATTTTCGGCAAAAAATACTGTACCAATAAATGAGGGGCAATGGTATTTACACGATACATCCGTTGTAAATCATCTTGTGATAGTTCTTCCAGCGGTTTGTTAATTAACAATCCGGCATTATTGATTATCCTATCAATTTTATCTATAGAATTGAAATAGGTATCCAAAATTGAAATGTCAAACGTTTCTAAATCGAAAGAAATGGGAATAATATTATCGTTATTTAAGTTGACCAACGGATTTGTATTCCTAGATAAACAAAATACTTTATGTTCTTTTGCTAGTAACTTGGCTGTTTCAAAACCTATTCCGCGAGAAGCTCCGGTAATGACTATATTCATAATTTAATATCGTTTTATTTTAGATGCCAACAAATAAATTACAGCCATTCGTACGGCTACACCGTTTTCAACCTGATTTAAGATAATCGATTGTTTGGAGTCGGCTACCTCGCTTGTGATTTCAACCCCTCTATTAATAGGACCAGGGTGCATAACAACAATTTCTTTATTCAATTTGTCTAATATTTCTTTGGTCAATCCATATTGTAACACATATTCTCGTTGTGTAGGGAAATATTTTATATCTTGTCGTTCGAGTTGTATGCGTAGCATATTTGCTACATCGCACCAATTCAGAGCTTTTTTCAAATTATACTCTACTTTTACATCTAATTTTTCTATGTATTTTGGAATTAAGGTTGCAGGACCGCAAACCATAATTTCGGCACCTTGTTTTTGTAAAGCATAAATGTTTGACAGTGCTACCCGTGAGTGTTTTATATCTCCGACAATTACCACTTTTTTTCCGGTTACGTCGCCTAATTTCTCGCGAATAGAGTAACTGTCAAGCAAGGCTTGTGTCGGGTGTTCATGTGTACCGTCACCGGCATTGATGATGGTAGCATCAATATGCTTGGATAGAAAAACATGTGCTCCCGGATTGGGATGACGCATCACCACCATATCGACTTTCATGGCCAAAATATTATTAACCGTGTCGATAAGTGTTTCTCCTTTTTTTACACTACTTGATGCAGCAGAAAAATTGACAACATCAGCAGACAAACGTTTTTCTGCCAACTCAAAAGAAAGGCGTGTTCGAGTTGAATTTTCAAAAAAGAGATTTGCTATGGTTATATCTCTTAATGTCGGCACTTTCTTAATGGGACGATTGATGATTTTTTTAAAACTGTCTGCCGTTTCAAAAATCAATTGAATATCGTTTTCGGTAAGTTGCTTAATACCGAGCAGGTGATTTACACTAAGATTTTTCATGAGTATTGTATAAAATAACGGTATCTTCTGTATCGGTTTCTTTCCACTTTACTTCTACACGTTCGGTAGCTAAAGAATCTATGGATTTTCCTATATAATCGGGTGCGATAGGTAAATGACGGCTAAATCTTCTGTCGATAAAAACCATAAGTTCTATTTTGGACGGGCGACCGAAACCTAAGGCGGCTTCCATACCTGCTCGCACCGTTCTTCCGGTGTAAAGCACATCGTCCACTAGTATTATCTTTTTTCCCTCTATCGAAAAGTCGAGGTTGGTAACGCTTGGTATTAATGGTTGTTCTTTTCTACCGAAATCATCTCTATAAAAGGTAATGTCTAACGCTCCTGTTTGAGGAGAAATGCCGGTTATGGATTTTAGTTTTTGTTGCAACCTATTGGCTAGGTATATTCCGCGTGGTTGAAGCCCTATTATTGCTGAATTTTGAAAATCTTTATGGTTTTCAATCAATTGGAAACAAAGCCGGTTGATGGTCAGTTCAAATTGTTCGGAATTGAGAATAGTTGTGGGTTGCATATGCTTTTTTATATGTTTAAACGGTAACTTTGATGTGTATCATCTTCTTTACCTTTACTACAACGTTTACAAATGTACGTTATATTTTAAACTTGTCTATATGCAACTAAAAATTAAACCAAAAGCTGGATGCTTTTTGAACTTAGTTTCATACCATTTTAACATTGAAAAGAGCTTTATAAAGTTTTTCTCCAAAAGATAGACTTATAAACAAAAAGACTGTAGGCTTAAATAGTGATTATACCCATTAAAAAATATTGGCTAAATAAAGACAAAATTTGAACAACACTTATTCTTTTTTAAAAGTACAGAAGTAAAGAAATGCTATTAGAACAATCATGAGATGATAATTATATCTTATTGAGTCTAACTCCGTAATTTTACCGGATAAAATAGGTATTATTATTAACTTAAAGATATTTAGCACCCGATATGGAAATAAAACATGAAGAAGTATAAGGGAGACAAAATCGCTTTTTATGCTTACTTTTATTTTGCATTAGGAATTCCAACTAACGTAAAAATTAACATTGATAATCAAATGATGTTAAATCGCCAATATTTTTACGTTAGCTCAAAAACTCAACTGTTTTTCACAGTCGCTTAACAATCCCTAATGCGAGCAGAATGAGTAAAAAGAAAACAGAATTTATCTTTCTCAAACAATGGAATATATAGGCTGTAGGATTACCTATCTATTCTACCGTAACCGATTTCGCTAAATTTCGAGGTTGATCTACATTACAGCCTCTCATTACCGAAACATGGTAACTCAACAATTGCAAAGGAATTGTTGCTAATAGAGGAACTAACATATCATCGGTTCGTGGTATTTCAATAACGTGGTCGGCAATTTTTCGGACATCTTTGTCTCCTTTTGTTACAATGGCAATTACTTTTCCTTTTCTTGCTTTAACTTCCTGAATATTACTTACTACCTTTTCATAACTAGCATCTTGCGTAGCAATTACAAACACAGGCATTTCCTCATCGATAAGAGCAATAGGTCCGTGTTTCATCTCTGCTGCAGGATAGCCTTCAGCGTGTATATAAGAAATTTCTTTTAGTTTTAACGCACCTTCCAAAGCTACCGGAAAGTTAATTCCTCTACCCAAGAAAAGAGCATTGTGTGAGTCTTTATATATTTCTGCAATTTCTTTTATATAACTATCCGATTTTAGCACTTCTTCTACCTTTTCAGGAATGGCATTCATTTCAATCATTAAACGAGAAAAACGAGCAGGGTCAATTTCTCCATTGTTTTTACCGAAAAGAAGAGAAATAAGCGTTAATACGGTAACTTGTCCCGTGAAAGCCTTAGTAGAAGCCACCCCTATTTCCGGTCCCGCATGCGTATAAGCACCACAATCGGTAGCTCTGGCAATGGTACTGTTTACTACATTGCAAATACCAATTATTGTAGCTCCTTTTGATTTCGCTAGTTCTATCGCTGCCAATGTATCAGCAGTTTCTCCTGATTGGGAAATAGCAATTACCACATCATCTTCATCAATAATCGGGTTTCTGTATCTAAATTCCGATGCATATTCAACCTCAACAGGTATTCTTGATAGCTCTTCCAATAGATATTCACCTACAATCCCTGCATGCCACGATGTTCCGCATGCAATAATGATTAATCTTTTTGCAGCAAAAATCTTATCTTGATAGGCTTCTATTCCTCCTAATGAAATATAATTTTCATTCAGCATTAAACGTCCTCTCATGCAATCTCTGATACTTCGAGGTTGTTCAAATATTTCTTTTTGCATAAAATGATTGTATCCGCCTTTTTCTAAGGCTTCAATTTTCATTTCCAATTCTTGAATATACGGAGTTTTTGTTTCGTTCTGAATCGTTTTTAAAGTAAGTCCCGAATCTAAACTTAAACGTGCAATTTCTCCATCTTCCAGATAAACAACATTTTTGGTGTATTCTACAATGGGGGTAGCATCCGAACCAATATAAAAATCATCTTTTCCTATCCCAATTACCAAAGGACTACTCTTTTTAGCCGCAATTATTTCGTTTGGATTGTCTTTTGAAATTACAACAATGGCATACGCTCCTATCACTTCATTTAAGGCTTGCCTTGTTGCTTCAAACAAATCGCATTGTTGTTTTTCTATAATATCACTAATCAAATGAATTAAAACCTCGGTATCTGTTTCACTTTTAAAAACATGTCCTCTTTGTATCAACTCTTCTTTTAATACAGCGTAATTTTCAATAATTCCATTGTGAACAATAGCATATTTTTCATTGTCAGATGTATGAGGGTGTGCATTTTCATCATTTGGTTTTCCGTGAGTTGCCCATCTTGTATGTCCTATTGCAGTACCGCCACTCGTGTCTTTGTCTTTGGCAAAGTTCTCTAATTCTACAACTTTTCCTTGTTTTTTATACACGTTAAGTTCCTCGCCGTTGTTTACCGCAATTCCTGCACTATCGTAACCTCTATATTCTAATCGTTTTAGTCCTTTTAATACAATAGGAAAAGCTTCTTTTTCTCCTATATACGCTACAATTCCACACATAAAATTTTTCTTAGTATTTTGTAAAAGTAAGTTTTAATTTTGGCTTGTCTTTTAACGCAGTCTCTTGACCGTTAAAAATAACCCTATTTGCCGTAATTCCGCTTTTATTTGCCAAAATAGATAAAGGTTTATTAGGGTATTCTCCGGCAAAAACTTTGTTAACATATCGCGTTACATTAAAAATATACTGATTGTTATCTACATCATAGATACCTCCCATTCCCAAGGTAGATGCAAAGTCATCAATAAACACCTCTTTTCCTTCTTCATTTATTCGGGTAAGGAATAGTTGTCCGGCAGGAAAGTATTTGTCTGAGGGAAAATATTGAATAGGCAAAATCAATTCTGCTTTGTTAACTATAACCTGCTTATCTTTTACATATTCTAATAAGTTTGGAAAATATATTTTTCCTTTTACCCCACCCATAGTTTGCGTAAAAAACAAATCTTGCCCCAATGTAGAATCCGCTATTTCATTACCTACATAAAACCCTGTATTATCTAGATGTATTCTATGAAATCGTGCCGATTGCGTATTGAAGTTTAAATCAAACTTCATCGTGTCTTGTAGTACTGTATTCCTGTAGTAAATAACAATTTTAGAATTTTCATTCAACAAGTCAGCATACAGTATAGCTCCTTCGTTAACGTTTTGACCATTGTTATTTGTTTTAATTAGTAACCCTTTAAACCATTCTACAAATTCACCGGAACCGTCGTTTCCTTGTAGTACACTTGTTCCTGATTGGTTGATTATGTTCCAAGCAAAAGTATTTACATCCAAAGGAATAGATAGAATAGCAGCGTCAACTACGGTTCCTCCGACTGTGCCGGGTGATAAATTTGGAGTGATAACTTCTTCCCCTGTTTTCACAAGTGAACTTGGTAAGGAATCTAATGTTGAGGTTGAATAGTAGGTGCTATCCAAATACATTTGTTCGTTCAGTTGATAGACTTCAAATGTTTGTGGTGTTAAATTTCCGTAAGCGTCGCTTAATTTCAAATACAATACAGCCGAATCTACTTCTAAATCTGCAAGACTTCCGCCCGAAGGAATAAAATTAATAGAAGATGATAGTCTTACTTGTGCAAATATTGAAGATTCTACTTTTCCAAAATAAGGGTCAACATAAGAGCCTAACAAGTTATCTCCTGACAGCTCATCGGTACGAATAGAATCTCCTTTTTTACAATACGAAATTATTTTCGTAGAGTCTGAAACAACTATATTTAACTGATCGCCTTGCGGTTGTATGGAAAGTCCTAAATTGTCTGACTTTTTTTTACATCCGAATAAAAAAAAAGTAAAGATAAAAGCGGTTAAGAATAGAGAGCTATCAGCTAGCCAAAATTTCATCATTTTCGAGTATGTTGTTATAAAAATCTTGATGAGCGTTAATTATTGTTTCTTCGTTTTGATATTCCAGTACAGGTTTCCCTGATTCTTTGATATAACTTTCCAAATTCTCATTTATTGTTTCACTTCCGATAACTACACCGTCAGCCCATTTGATAGCTAACTTATCTAAGTTTTCAATGGTTGGTTCTTTTAACACGTCCAAATCTTCATCTGAAAAGTCGTCGAATTTTAATTTATCAATGATTGCATCTCTGAATGTTTGATTTTCACATTGATTATAGGTTGAATAAACGATTTTTACGTTTTCAAAATGAGGGTCTTTATCGTGTTTTTTCTTTAAGTATAGTGGCATAAACCCGGCCATCCAACCATGACAATGTACGATATCGGGTTTCCACCCCAGTTTTTTAACGGTTTCTACCACGCCTTTACAGAAAAAGATAGCTCGTTCGTCATTGTCTTCGTAGAACTCACCATCATCATTTGCACAAACGCTTTTTCTTTTGAAATATTCGTCGTTGTCGATAAAGTACACTTGCATTTTTGCCTTAGGAATTGAGGCTACTTTTATAATCAAAGGATGATCTGAGTCGTTAATGATTAAGTTCATTCCTGAAAGACGGATTACTTCGTGGAGTTGATGTCTTCTTTCATTTACTACGCCAAAGCGAGGCATAAAAACTCGAATTTCTTTATCTTCTTCTTGTACACCTTGTGCTAACCTTCTTACTGCTGTAGCTATACCTTCTTCCGGAAAAAACGGAAATATTTCTTGTGTAATGTACAATACTTTTTTCTTCGACATAAAATATCTTTTTGATTAATAGAATACAAAAATATAAAAAAAAAACGAATACTTCCAACAAATAAATTAGTTTTGCACGGTTTGTACTATTGATTTGGTATTGGTTGGGTGTTGTTTTTGTGTTATTTTATATTAAACGTGTTAGGGATAGAACGGCGTGTTTGAACTCCTTTGTGTTGTTGCACTTATGCAACACAAAAGAGTGAGTAGTGATAGCCCGACCCTCATTTGCAAAAGAAACGTTTCGCTTAAGCGATATGTTTCTTTTGCAAATGAGGGGAACGCCCAAATAAATAATTTATTAGAAATGAAAGTTTTTTATACTCAAGACGAATTAAAGTCTTTTTTACAGTTAAGGGCAAAGGATAAATCGGTTGGTTTTGTTCCTACAATGGGAGCGTTACATGAAGGGCATCTTTCGTTGATTCGGTCATCTAAAGCGGATACGGATTTAACGGTATGCAGTATTTTCGTCAATCCAACTCAGTTTAACGAAAGTAATGATTTTGAGAATTATCCGGTTACAATTGATGCGGATATTGAATTATTGGAGGGTGTTAATTGTGATATTCTTTATTTGCCTGAAAACGCCGAGGATGTGTATAAGAATGAAGTGTCCTTTTCTATTGAAACAGGTGTTTTGTCTGAGGTAATGGAAGGCAAAAACAGACCGGGGCATTTTGACGGGGTGATGCGTGTGGTTAAATTGTTGTTGGAGATTGTGGCCCCCGATAAAGCTTATTTTGGATTGAAAGATTTTCAGCAATATACCATTATTAGAAATATGACAAAACAGTTAGATATGAAGGTGGAAATTGTTGGTTGTCCTATTGTGCGTGAAGAGAGTGGTTTGGCAATGAGTTCAAGAAATGCTTTGCTTTCTGAAGAAGATAAGAAAAAAGCTCTGATTATTTACCAAACCTTGAAATACTTGCAAGATAAAGTACAGATTGGAGATGTAACTCAGTGGGTTGAAAAAGGACTTGAACAACTACAAAAAAATACGACACCTGAATATTTGACAATTGCCGAATCGGATACTTTATTACCCGTTTCACAATTGGAAAAAGAAAAAAAATACAGAGCTTTTGCCGTGGCTAGAATCGGAGGAGTAAGACTAATCGATAATATCGAGATTTTTGTTTAAATTTGCACCAACTATGCATATTCAGGTTTTTAAATCTAAAATACACCGCGTGTCTGTTACCGAAGCAGACTTAAACTATATTGGAAGTATAACCATTGACGAAGCGTTGATGGAAGCGGCGAACTTAATCGAAGGAGAAAAAGTTCAAATTGTAAACGTGAATAATGGCGAACGATTGGAAACCTATATTATTAAAGGCGAGCGTAACTCAGGAGTGATTTGTTTAAATGGTCCTGCTGCAAGGCGTGTCGCGGTTGGAGATGTCGTTATTATTATAGGTTATGCGTATATGGACTTTGAGGAAGCAAAAAACTTTAAACCTAGCATTGTGTTTCCCAACCCCGAAACTAACCGAATAGAGGACTAAATGAAAACCAAAGTACTTTCCGTTTTAAAAGTAATTGTGCCTTTACTCATCGGGATGTACCTTATGTGGTATTTCTGGGAAGCTATGTCCGAAAAAGACAAGCAAAGTTTTTTTAAAGCCATTCACGAAGCCAATTACTTTTGGTTTGGGGTTTCTTTAGTGCTTAGTTTTTTAAGTCATTTAAGTAGAGCCTACCGCTGGAAATATATGTTGGAACCAATCGGATATAAAACCAAATTAATCAATCGTTACAACGCGTTGATGGTAGGGTATATTATGAACTTACTTATACCGCGTGCAGGCGAAGCATCGCGTGCAGGGGTGTTGTATAAAACCGAAGGTGTCCCATTCTCTAAATCTTTCGGAACAATTATCGGAGAGCGAATCTTTGATTTGATTATGTTGGGAGTGATAGTTTTACTCGCACTTTTTCTCAACTACGATGATATTGTAAACTTGATAGAGCAAAGTGAGGTTTTTGCAAAAAATGAAGTAGAAGAAAGTTCATCGGGAGTTTTGAAGTATGTAATCTTCGGATGTGTTCTTTTGGTTTTAGGTTTTGTTTGGAAGTTAATGCCCAGCATTAAAGAGAAAATAATCAATTTAATACGTGATGTAGTTTCCGGCGTATTCTCGGTATTCAAATCCGAACATCCTTGGCTGTTTTTATTGCATACGCTATTTATTTGGGGAATGTATATTTTATTCTTTGCACTCTGCTTTTATAGTCTTGATGAAACCAAGGATTTTCCTTTTGGTGGCGTCCTGATTGGCTTTATAGCTGGTACATTAGGGATTATGTTTACCAACGGAGGAATAGGAGCATATCCTTTATTGGTAGGAGCAGTAATCGCTTATTACATTGGAGGAACGATAGGAGAAGATGAAGCAAAAGGTGTAGGAAACGCATTAGGAATGATGATATGGGGCACACAAACCATAATGATGATTGTCTTGGGGTTAATTTCCTTAATTTGGGTACAAACAGACGTAAAAAAGAATGAGGAAAAAGTACCGACTGTGATAAATTAACAATATATTTGAATACGGAGTGATATATAGATTTGGGCGTTCCCCTCATTTACAAAAGCAACATTTCGCTCCCGCGAAACGATGCTTTTGTAAATGAGGGTCGGGCTATCACTACTCACTCTTTTGGTTTGCATATATGCAACAAACCAAAAGGAGTTCAAACACGCCGTTCTATCCCTAACGCGGGGGGAATTGGCGGATAGAAAGTGAATTTTAGTTTTCTTATCTTATGTAATAAGAAGAACAAAAATTAACAAACACAAATTGTAGAAGAAACAAAATAGAAAAAAATGGCAAAAAGTTTAAATAAAGTAATGCTAATCGGGAACTTGGGAAAAGACCCGGAAGTAAGACATTTGCAAGACGGAACAAGCGTTGCAAATTTTCCATTGGCAACATCAGAAAGTTACAAACGAAAAGATACGGGAGAAGTAATCACCAACACCGATTGGCACAATATTGTCGTTTGGAGAGGTTTGGCAGATATAGCTGAAAAATACATAAAAAAAGGAGATAAAATTTATGTAGAAGGACGCTTACGTACTCGAAGTTATCAAAACGACAAAGGAGAAACACGCTATATAACAGAAGTGGTAGCCGATGAGTTGTTAATGCTAACACCACCCGCACAACAAAGACAACAACTGCAAGCACCAACATCTCAAACACCCCCTGCACCATTAGACGAAGAGGATGATGATTTACCATTTTAATTTATAAACCAAATAAGCGTGTACGAAACTTATACAATTCCTTTTGGTTTGTTTTTATCGGTATTAAAACCTCTTACAAGCGATGCTGTAATTGTGTTGTTGCTAATGGCTTTGTTCATTTTTATGTCCGGCTTGATTTCGGGTTCGGAAGTAGCTTATTTTTCCATCACAAAAAAAGATATAGATGAATTGGAAGAGAGCGGAGACGCAAAAGCACAAAAGGTTATAAAATTATTGAAAGCACCCAAAAAACTATTGGCAACTATTCTTATTGCCAATAATTTCATCAATGTCGCCATTGTAATGTTATCCACTTACGTGATGGATAGTTTGGTAAATGAAGAAGCCATGTCGCCAACCGTTCGGTTTATTGTTCAAGTGGTGTTGGTAACGTTTATTATCCTGCTATTGGGTGAAGTGATGCCAAAGGTGTATGCAACCAAAAACAAAATAAAGTTGGCTAAATTAATGGCTATACCCTTAACCATAACACAAGCAATAGTCGGAGGTTTAAGCAATTTATTGGTTTCCGGTACCTCAATTATAGATAAAAGAATCAAGAAAAAGGCAGAAACTATCTCTGTTGACGATTTAGGGCATGCCCTTGATTTGACCGAAGTGTCTGATAACGAAGAAGAAAAGAAAATTCTTGAAGGAATTGTAAAATTCGGGCAAACCGATGTAAAACAAATTATGACCCCCAGAATGGATGTCGTAGCCATTGATAAAGAAACTCCGTATGCAGAAGTGTTGGACTTGGTTGCCAATGAAAAATATTCGCGTTATCCGGTTTTTAAGGAAAGTTTTGATACCATAGAAGGCATTTTATACATAAAGGATTTGTTGCCTTACTTGGAGATTAAAAACAAACATAAATTCAATTGGAATAAATTGATAAGAGAGGCGAAGTTTGTTCCCGAAAATAAAAAAATAGATGATTTGCTCAAAGATTTTCAGGAAGAGAAAAAACATATTGCCATAGTTGTTGACGAATATGGAGGTTCATCGGGAATCGTAACGTTAGAGGATATCCTTGAAGAAATCGTAGGTGATATAACCGATGAATTTGATGAAGATGATGTAGTCTATTCAAAAATAGACGAGCATACCTACGTTTTTGAAGGGAAAACCCCTTTAAAAGATATGTACAGAATATTAGGGATAGACGGAAAAGAATTTGAAGAAGCTAAGGGAGAAGCCGATACAATAGCCGGTTTTTGTATTGAACAAGCAGGCAAGATTTTATTAAAAAATGAAAAGATAACGTTTAATAATTACACGTTTATCGTAGAGTCTTCCGATAAAAGACGAATTAAACAAGTAAAAATAATTATAGAAAATGAGTAAAGTTTTAGTCTTTCGTTTTTTCGTTTTGTTATCTGTTCTTGCTGTTCTTAATGCTTGTAAACACGAAGAGCCTTACCCAAAACCCAAAAGCTATTTTAGAATAGAACTACCGAAACACAGCTATAAAAAGTTCAACGACGGTTGTAATTATAGTTTTGAGTTTTCTACTTGGGCTCAAGTTATCAGTAAACCGGGAGTACCTGTAGAAAAATGCTTTAAAAACATTACCTATCCAAAATTTAAAGCCGTAATTTATTGTACTTATGTTCCTTTGGACTCTAACTTGTTTCAATATACGGAATATTCTCGTAAATTAGCGTATGAACATACGATAAAGGCAAATAGTATTGAAGAAACAGAATATTCCAATCCGGAGAAAAAAGTATTTGGAACAAGTTTTGATTTAAAAGGCGATGTAGCTTGTAATTATTTGTTTTATCTAACCGACAGCACCAACAATTATTTTGCAGGTTCTTTGTATTTCGAAACCGTACCGAATTACGACTCTTTACAGCCTGTATTGGATTACGTGAAAGAAGATATAGAACATTTAATCAATACATTTGAATGGAAATAAGCCCAAAGTTTATGCAGATAAAAATAATAACTTTAATCATAATTATTTCGTTGGCGATGAGTTCTTGTTCTTTGTTTAGGACAAAGAACAAATGTAATACTTGCCCGTCTTGGAGTAAAATTGAAAAAACAAATTCGTATTCCGACTATGAAGGATATAAGAAAAACGAACGAGCTTAACATATTAAGAACATTTCTTCCTGTGGGAACAGAGGAATATGTGTATGATTTATTGAAGGAGCATCCCGTTCAATTTAAAATTGTACGTCCACGAAAAACCAAATTAGGAGATTTTAAAGTTGTCAGAAAAGTACATTGCAGTATAAGTGTTAACAGTGATTTAGAGCCGTTAAATTTTTTAGTTACTACTCTTCATGAAATAGCTCATTTGCACAATTGGTTGGCACATAAAGATAATCGTAATATTGCCCCGCACGGTAAAGAATGGAAGGCTTTTTACAAGCAGCTATTTAAACCGCTTTTACATCCCGAACATTCCGCACTTACGCAAGAGGAAAAGGAAGTACTGTTACAGCATATCAACAACCCAAAAGCGTCCAGTTGTTCAGATAAGGTGTTAAACGATTATTTGAGAAAAGATGATGCTGTATTGGTAAAAGATTTATCTACAGGAGATAGATTTGCATTGCAAAATAAAGTTTTTACTATAGAAAAGAAACTTAGAACACGTTATTTGTGTGAAGAACACTTTTCAAAAAAGAAATATTATATACACGGTATGGCTGAAATTACTCCGCTAACCAAGATAATTGACAAATAAACTCATAACATAATATGATGAAATCGACATTAATTTTTATTGCTTTATTGGCTTTTATTACGCCATATACTGCTCAAATATCCAGAGGAACAACAACTCAACCCAAGCAAGAAGCTCCTGAGTATAATGACAACCCGCACCAAAATTTTAAAACAAAAGAACATGCCTCGGATTGCAATACCGATTTGGAGTTAGACCCTGGTAATAAGTTGATTTACCATAAAAAAACACAAAAACCTTATACGGGAGTATGTGTTTCGTATTACGATAATCGTGTAAAACAGCGAGTAGCAAGGTTTGTAGAAGGAAAAGAGCAAGATACTTCGTATTCGTATTATAAAACGGGAAAACCATGGACGGTTACTTCGTGGGACGAGGGGATAGAAAACGGAACATGGAAATTTTGGTATGAGAATGGAAATTTAGCTTGGGAAAACACCTATAAAATGGGGGTGAAAGATGGTACATGGCGTTTTTTCTATGAAGATGGAAGTATCAAAAAAGTTTTGAACTATAAAAACGATGAGTTGGATGGGGAATGCAGGTATTATAGTAAGGGAGGCAAGATAAAAAAGGTAGTAAACTATAAAAATGGAGAATTTCACGGTGATTTTATTAAATATTTTCCAAAGAAGGATAGTGTTGTAAAATTCCATAAAAAGTATGTCAATGGTAAGTTAGACGGCGAAGCCGTTGCTTATTATGAAGACGGACAAGTTTATTATAAGGAAAAATACAACAACGGAAAACCAGTTGGTGTGTGGGAAACTTTTCACCCGAATGGGCAGTTGAGTGAAAAAGGTAAATTTGTTGAAGGCAAGAAAGATGGTTTGTGGCAATACTTTTTGGACGAAGGACAAAAACAAGCAGAAGTGCTTTACGATAAAGGAGTTAAATTAATCGTAGTGGAGTACGACCGATTTGGTACGGCAAGGGACGAAGAAAAAGAGGCGGAACTCAACCAAATGTTATCGAGAAGAAAAGCGGAAGAGGAAGCAGCGAAAGGAAAGAAGAAAAAAAAGAAGAAAAACAAAAAAAAGGAAGATGAATAAATTACCGGTTATGGAATATTTTTATTCCATTCAAGGAGAGGGGTTTTACAGTGGTCGTCCGGCGTTTTTTATTCGTTTGGCGGGGTGTGATGTCGGCTGTGTGTGGTGTGATGTAAAAGAAAGTTGGGATGCTGGAGAACACGAAGAATTGTCCATTGATTTTTTGGTGGAGGAAGTACGGAAAACAAAAGCTGATTTTGTGGTCATTACAGGTGGAGAACCTGCTATGTATGATTTATCGGAACTAACAAAGGCTTTAAAAAATATAAATTGTTATATTGCGATTGAAACTTCGGGTGTTTATCCGTTGAGCGGAGAAATAGATTGGGTTTGTTTTTCGCCAAAGAAGTTTAAAAAACCTTTGCAGGAGAACTATGTAAAGGCGAATGAAATAAAATGTATTGTGTTTAATAAAAGTGATTTTGATTGGGCAGAACAACATTTGAAGAGTTTGCGAAAGGAAGCGAAGCATTATTTGCAAGTAGAATGGAGTAAAAGAGAACAATTGTTACCGCTGTTGATTGATTATGTGAAGGAACATCCGCATTGGAGTATTTCTACGCAGGTACATAAATATATTGATGTTCCGTAAACATGAACAGGGGGTAGGGAATATAGAATTTGTTTTGCGTTAGGGATTATTAAGCGACTGTGAAAAACAGTTGAGTTTTTGAGCTAACGTAAAAATTTAGGTAATTTCATAATCTATTGATTTTCAATACTCTATTTTTACGTTAGTTGGAATCCCTAACGCGAGCATAATGAGCACCATAAAGCGTTTTTATTTCCTTTATACTTCTTCAAAATTCTTTTCCATAGCTGGGGCTATGCAAAAGAATTTTTCATCGTCTAAAGAAACTAAAACTCGCTTTCTTAGCTCTCATTCCACCCACGTTAGGGATAGAACGGTGTGTTTGAGCTCTTTTTTTGCTTGCTTGCTGTTGCAAGCAAAAAAAAGCGAGTAGTGAAAGCCCAACCCTTTTCTGCAAAAACAATGTTTCGCGAGAGCGATATGTTGTTTTTGCAGAAAAGGGGAACGCCCAAATAATAATGATTAAAAAATAAAAAATGAAGACATATTTAGAATTGACAGTATTTTGGATATTTATTTTATTGAGTTCTTGTAGTGTGGCTCAACCTGGTAGATATTCGAGTTCGAGTAAGAAAGCTATTAAATCGTATGAAAAAGGAAGGGCTTGTTTTAACAATATTAGCCATATTACGGGCAAAGGAGATTTGGCTTGTGCGGAGGAAGAGTTGAAAAAAGCCTTAGATAAAGACCCGCAATTTACCGAAGCGTATAGTTTGTTGTCCAATGTTTATGTGGAGAAAGGAGATTTGAAAAAGGCGGTGGAGTACAAAGAAAAAATGTTGCAAACGACGTCTAATTTTTCAAAATCAGAATATTTTTATTTGGCTTCTATG
>JALWSJ010000255.1 GCA_026993705.1 Flavobacteriales bacterium | reverse complement strand
CTATCTGCTGGTGGAGCCGTTGGCGGAATTCGCTGTGGCCGGCAAAGGGTGTCAGCATGCCTATGGGCAGGTGTGCCCGATTGCAATTAATGAGGGCTACATTGTGATCAGTTAATTTTTCCAGAAGCATATTGGTAATCGTTATTTGAGCGTGCTCCAACATGATGACCCCGATGTCTTTTATCGGTACACTTTTTTGATTTCTGGGTTGTGGAGGGCCTTTCAATCGACTGCCCGTAGGGGCTTTTTGCTCCCTCTTATGTTCGGGGTAGCTGACAAGCATCTGATTGTTGGCCGTACTTAGATATACAGGATTGCTGAAAAGGAGTGTGCGTTTGATCATCCTTCGATCAGTTTAACGTGTTACAAGCGTAATATTACCCAGGCGATCAACTTTTAATTTCCAGCAACGGGATTTTATTTGGAATTCATTGTTTATGGTATTTTGGTTTTTATTGTTTGTGCCCATTTCATTTTTTTGAATCGGTGATGAATAGTAAAAAGGTACAAAATGACACTCTCCTTTAGTCGTGCTTACCATTTTATAAATCCTATTTGTCTGTTCTTTGGTTAGGTTATTAAGATTAACCAAATCCGGGTTTTCTATTTCTTCATCTGTAGGTACGTATACTAAATCATTTGGAGAAAGAGTAAACAAAAGTTTTCCCAGGTTATGGTTTATCGGAATTCGAGTTTGTTCTTTATAGGGAATGCCTTCGCTTACTTGCTGTTTTTGATGCTCTATTGCTTCAAACAACGGTATAGTTTCAAACTTGCGCTCACCTTTTTCATTAATGTAAATGGCAAAATAGAGATTGCTTCCTTTAGCAGCTTCTACGTATTTTTTGTTTTTATGAAAATTGTCATTGTGTGATACCGGAAATTTAGAACCTTCTTCTTTTAACCTTACCTTATAAATAGGATTATGTTTTTTGCCATTATTTAAAGCAACAATATTATTGTTTAATTCCTCAATACCTTCGGGACTGAATGCACGGTCAAAGTCTTCTTCTCCTTTATTATTGACATAATTCTTTAAGTGCTTATCCAAAATACCTTTGATTCCTGTATCGGTTATTTTGTCCCAGTGTTTGCGGTTTTTGATGTCAGACAATGCTGTCCTAACTGCTGTATAGATCTTTCCTTTAGTTGCTTTTTCCTTCAGTAATCCACTGACCGTTTCTTTGTGCAGGGGCTTTCGGACTGCAAAATTCTTTCCCTCTTGCCTAACTAGTTGCTTTCTGCCGTCTACGTATTTCCAGTATTTATTATTTGTACGATTTATCACACGTAGATTTTGTTTGAAAGATACTATGCACGTTTCCAGGGCATTTTTAACATCTGTAGGGAAGCTTGGCCAAGGTAATTGAAAGTGCTTTGTATATTGACCTTTATCGTTTTTAACCATTAAAGATGCCTGTAAGTCGTATTTTTTCTTTTCATTGTTTAAAGAATTGATGTATTGTATATGTTTGCGTGTGCAGCAAGCTACGACCAAAGCATCCAAGGCATGGTGGCGGTGGTCAATACGTTTTTTACTGAAGCCTCTTCTGAGCTTATCAGGCACGGTTGGAATAACAATTCCATTTGTATTTTTAGTAGTAAAATCTTTTGTTTGTGTAAGTCGGTTAAGGCGTTCAAATCTGGGTAAAATCAGTTCATTCCATTGATCGTTTAACCCCCAGTCTTGTTTTAATTTTGAAGTAATAGCACCTGTAACTGGAAGAAGGTTTGTAGGAGTAACATATTCTTCATCTTTTTGACGTACAATATTTCCCAATAAACTTTTTACTAACTTACTTATGTAACGGCTGTCGTTTAATTGACGATTTATAAAACCTTCCGGTATTTCCTCCGTCAATAAATTGCGTAGCTTCGTTTTGTTCTTTTTAAAATATCGGTTGCAGTGGCTCTCAAAATCTTCAAAACGAAGAACCTCTACACTTCTTCCTTGTCCGAGGTTTACTTTCTCTCCACCATGCTTCTGAACAAACTCATATGCTGTTTGATTACCTTTCAACTCATTTACTGCACTTTCGCAAATGACTTTATTATTCATAGAATCATCAAAATATCTTGATTGAGGTATGATGTGTTCTATTTGATAGTCCGTAGTGAAAAGTTTTGCTAATGGAATAGTTACTCCGGTATAGGGTGAAACATAGCCTTGCTCCAGCCAAAGCTTGTATTTTTTTATATCGTTTGGCTTTGGTGAATTACTTTTTCTGATTTTCTCAATCTCCTCACCTGGCTTTTCAGCGTTTTGATACACTCCTTCTTCATAAATTTTTAGTATCTCCTGATGGCTTGGTGAATGGGGCCTGGCTCCATCCGTAATCATTTCTTGAAGTAAAAGGCGAATTCGCTCATTTGTATTTTGGTTCTCTGTATTCTTTTGTGATATCTTCTGACGTACTGCTGCCGGATTTTTAAGCTCTCTGCCTAATTCGATATGGATTTCATCAAAAAAGTTTTCTTTTCCTTCTCCATAGTGCTTCCAGATATCTCTTACTGTGCGCAATGTTTCCAACACGACTTGCTCTACTATGGGGTTTCTTAAACTATGTTGCTTAAAGGTATTTAAAAAATTATCTATATCCTCCGGTCTTTTCCATTGTTGAGTGTCTCCGGATTCGGAATGTCTGTTGTATACGATATATGAAGTTAGCCATAGGGGTAAGCCCCTAAAGTCAGTAATGTTATTCAATGAAATTGCCTTTTCTCTTACGCGTGTTGCAATTTTATCATCGAATTCACCATTGATCAATTTATTTATTCTATCAAGGACAAATGGGTGAATATTTTCTAAATTCCAATATTTTCCCATGCGCATCAAAGGCAAGATTTTCTTTATTGCTTTTTCTGAATATGCACCGTAGTCATTTTTATATGGTGGATGCTTCTCAAATGCTTTTACAAAGGCATCTTCGGGCAAATTATTCTTTTTAGCAAAGGTTCTTAACGCAGTTTTAAATTGTTGACTATCCTTAACCGAAAAAATAATATGCCACAGTTTGTGTTCAATTTCCCGAACTAAAAAAACATTAGGATTTATTGTATCTATCTTACTCAGGCGATTCAACATTTCTGCTCGTGTTTCATTCAAAGGATAAGTTTTGTCCTCTGGGTAATTCCAACGATGATTTTCCTTTTCTACTTTTTTCTTGAAAAAATAAGAGAGCAATGTATTTTGTTTAATGTCTTTTCTTTGACTTAAAAAATCAAAGAGTTTGGCATACGCATCTTCTGTTTGCAACAGTTTACTCGTAATATCCTTGTCTACTAAGTTCCCCTTAGCATCATACTTTTGATATATGTGCAAATTTAATAACCATTGCCAGATTCTGAATTCCTGATATAAAGGATGAGACTTGGATATAGCTGTTAGAGGTTCATCTTTAACTTCTAAACGATTTACTTCTCCTGTTTGATTATCACGTACTGATTTCCAATAACTACGAGTTTCATACTGACAAGTGCCAATAGTAGACTTTTTACTTTTTAATGGGCGTTGGTAGAAAATTATGTCCTCAACAAAAAGATACTTAAAATCTTTAGATCGTATGTTATTGCGGTGTGCTTCATTGTTTGGATAGAGTTCTAAAATACTTTTTTCATATAACTCTCTTGTAAAGAGTGTAGGTTGTAGTTCTATTTGCTTAGATAGTATTTTTTTTAGTTCATCTTTATAGTATTTCCTCTCAATGGTTTTAATTAGTTTTCCTCGAATTTTTTGAGAGGAATTTTTTAAGAGTGCTTCGTAAATATATGTTGCAACTGTTAGATTCTTATTAAGATTTAAATAACTATCAAGCTCTTGTTCGGTTTTCCTTTTTATTGCTAGCCAGTCTTTCTCGGAATCGACTGCTTTAAAAATTCTTTTTATAGTACCATCCTTGTTTTTTGATGTACTTACAATATACTCCTTCGTTTTGTTTCTCCAATTTTCAGTTTTGGTTATTGGTCTATCATATTCCCATCCATTATCAAAGATCACCTTATACAATATTTCTCCGGTCTTCTTTAGCTTTTCTCCGGTGTCAATTAAATCTTTAACCGTCAGTACCTCAAATGTTTTTTCTTTGACTTCCTTTACTTCATCCTCTTCACCTCTTAACTGATAATATCCTCGTTTCTGATTGAAATTTAGTATTATCCACGCTAATTCCTCTTTACTGAGTGATTGCGATAATGCTTTCTTGCGCAAGTAGTATAAGGTCCAGTCATAGGGTATTTTTTGATTTGGAAAATCTTTTGTCATTTCATTGAATGAATCCTTAAATAGAAACTCGTACCTGCCGTTATCATTCTTATAATAATTTAGTTTTACTTCTTTTTTAAATTGACCCAATTTTTTTTCAAAATCTATTTCATTCTTGTAGTGTTTGGGTAAAAAGCCGAGAATATTTAAAACTCTATGCAATCTTTCTCTTCTGAGATTGTCTCTTTCGTAAAGTCGTCTTATCCCTCTGTAACGTGTTCTTTCAGCTGTTTGAGAAACAGATTGTCCGGTTTCAAATTTTCCTAAAATATCTTGAGACATCGGAATAATTCTGCTGCCAATATCGATTATTTTTCCGTTTTTATTTTCAAAATCGAGATTTACAACAGCCCAACCAATTGAATTTGTGCCTAAATCAAGACCAAGTATTTTTTCCATTTTATAATTTTGTTAAAAGTGTTAATTTAAGTTTATATTTAAATTTAGTTCTTAAAATTACTGCATTTTTTTTAGAATAAAAATTTTTTATAATTCAAAAAAAGTTGTATTTTTGTATTACAAAATTTGAAGCTACTCACAATAAGGA
>JALWSJ010000254.1 GCA_026993705.1 Flavobacteriales bacterium | reverse complement strand
TTATCCTTTTTAAAGTCTGTTTTTCTTTTCGTTTACCTCGTCTCCTCTCAGATTACGCCTAACGTCCGTATATGCGGAACTATTCATTATATAAAAACTTTGGACATCGGTAGATTTTAATGTACCAATACCAAAACGTGCAACAAATATATTCAATTTTATCCAAAATCAAAGTCATCTAATGGATTTTTTATTGCATTTAGTCCAACTTTTGTAATATGCGTGTAAATTTCAGTAGTCTTACTATTATTATGCCCCAATATATGCTGTATATATCTCAAATCCGTTCCCTTTTCAAGCAAATGAGTAGCAAAACTATGTCGTAAAGTATGCGGAGTTACAACCTTACTGATCCCCGCTTTTCGAGCATACTTTTTTATAAACTTCTGAACACTTGTCGCACTATATTTACCTCCATTCATCCCCTCAAAAATATAAAGCTCCGGATTAACCTTTCTCAAATAATAGGTCAAAACTTGCTTAGCCACTTCAGACAAACCTACATACCTATCTTTATTCCCTTTTGCCCCTCTTATATGAATACGATTAGCATCAAAATCAATATCTGACAACTGCAAATTCAGCAATTCACTAATTCGCAATCCCCCACTATAAATTAATGTCAAAATTGTTTTGTGCTTTAAATTTGTTGTAGCTCGTAACAAATCAATTGTTTCTTGCTGAGAAAGAACAGTCGGTAATTTACGTCCCTTTTTAGGTCTATCAATATAAAAAGTCTGACGCTCACCGCGCATCACTTTTTCATAATAAAATTTAATAGCATTGATATATTGGTTCTGTGTGGACTCCCCCACCTTCTTCACTTCCACAAGATACATAATGTACTGCCTGATCTGCTCATACGTAATTTGATTCGGTGGAATCTCTCTATAATAACCAAAGAAATGTTCCAACATATTCGTATAAGTAGCAATCGTAGATGCACTATACCTCAATTCAATCAATTTCTCACGAACAGCTTCAGGACAAGCCTTTTTTACCTCCTTCACAATCTTTGACTTTCGCTCCCCCTTATCTCTATAATCCTTTACTACCAACAACACATTTTGCCTTTTGGCAATCTCCAAAATACGTTCGTAATTCTCCTCCGTATATGGAATTACCCAATGCTTTTTCTGCACATTATAATAATGAACCGGCAAAGACTTTAAAAAATCAATTCCTTCCTTCCCTGGATAAAAACAAATCGTCATTCGATTTCCCTTACTCAACCAAATCTCCCCTTTTCTCTCAATCTGCTTAACCGCCTTTTCAACCGGCTTAGCTTTGGGTACAACAACTTTATCCGTTTTCTTTGTCACCAACGAACTAACAAACGCCTTGTTCTCCTCCGTAACCGGCAACAACCAAGACTTTAAAGTTTGACTCCACTTTCGCCCCCTAACCTGTTTTACCAAATCAATTCGAGCATCACCAAAAGGCATATTAAGAGCAATCCATTCTTGCTCTCTATGTTGAACGAGGGTAATCTTCATAACACAAAACTAATCCAAAAATACCAAAAAACCACCTTTTTTATCTTCTACCACCGAAATATGCTCCTTTAAAGTAGTAGATAAAGTAAGCCCCACAAAATCAGCCCGAACAGGAAACTTCCTATGCTTTCTATCCACCAAAACCAATGTACTCAACCGACTAGGTTTAAAACGCATCAAAAAACAAACCTTAGAAATCAACGTTTTACCCGAGTTCAACACATCATCAATCAAAATTACAGAACTCCCCGTCAATTCATCACCGTAACGCTTCTCAAAAACATCCGTTTCTACTTCCTTTTCCAATTCAATCAACACAAATTCTTTAGATGAAATCCCCTTCAATATCTCAAAAATCTTCTCGGCAACCTTCGCTCCTCGCTCTTTCAATCCCACAAAAAAAACTTTATCAATACTATAATTACTCTCCAAAATCTCCCTCGCCATACGCTCCAACTTCCGTTCCACGTCAATAGCAGTCAATATCAATTGTCTTTCTTTTTCCATAATTTATCTATATTTTAATATTTTTTGGGCGTCCCCCTTTTTCATCAAAACAACATACCGCTATCGCTAAACGTTGTCTTGACAAAAAAGGTTCGGGCTATCACTACTCACTCTTTTGGTTTGCATATATGCAACAAACCAAAAGGAGTTCAAACACGCCGTTCTATCCCTAACACGAGTGAAATTGGCGGATAGAAAGTGAATTTTTGGTTTCTTAGACAATGAATAAAAATTTTGCATAGCCCCAACTATGGAAAATTTTTATGAAGAAGGATAAGGAATCAAAAAACGCTTTATACCGTCTATTTTGCTCGTGTTAGGGATACCAATCCCTAACACGGAATCATACCATTTAAACATCTATTCATACTATCAATACTTTTCAACTTTACTAACCTTAATAACAAACATCCCCCAAGCAAAAATCATACACAATCCTCCTAAGGGAGTCAAAGGTCCCATTATCTTATTTAACAACTCAATTTTCCAACTATAATTCAATGTTAACAAATAAATTGAACCAGCAAACAACGTCATACCTACTTTAATTAACGTCATAACTTTCTTTAAATCCAATCCTTCAAATAATTTTGACAATGCTACTAAAACCAACAACGCCACACCATGAATCGTTTGATACTGAACCGCCGTTTTCCAGCTATCAATTTTAACAGCAGGAAAAGACAAAGTTTCCCGTAAATAATGTGCCCCCATAGCTCCGAGTATTACCGCTATACAAATCGAAGCTCCAGCAAAAAGTAACGTATTTTTCATATTCCTCTCGTTTTTAAAAACTGTGTAATCTTTCGTGCGGGTTTCAAGTACAAAGAATAAAATTTAGGCTCAAGACCATTCAACTCCCACGCCATTCTATCTTCTTTATTTGCCTTCAATCTGTTCTTTAATGTAACATTACTCTGTCCTCCCACTCTCATTTTTGTTATAACCTTCGGCAAATAAGCTACCGATATTCTATATTTATGCAACATTCTCAGCATCAATTCATAGTCGGCCGCCGATTTCAATTTTAAATTATAATCTCCATATTTATCATACAAACGCTTGCGAAGAAAAAACGTAGGATGCGGTGGCATCCACCCTTTAAAAAAACAATCCTCTTTGTATTCTCCCGCCTTCCAATATCGAACGACCTTTTCTGTATTCTCTCTATCCACATACACCAAATCCGCATAAATAGAATCATTATCTCCAATCGCTTGAGCTATTTCCGAAAGTACAGTTTCCGAAGCATAAAAATCATCCGAATTTAAAATTCCTATTAATTCTCCAGTTGATGCTCGAACTCCTTTATTCATAGCATCATAAATTCCCTTATCGGGTTCAGAAACCACCTTTGCAATTTTATCTTCGTATTTTTCTATAATTTTTAACGTACCATCGGTTGAACCACCGTCTATAATGATATACTCGACATCATCATAATCTTGTGCAATTACCGATTTAATCGTATCTTCTATAGTTTCTTCACTATTAAAAGCGATGGTTATTATGCTTATTTTCATTATTTATTTTTCATTGGGTGAACACATTTAGCTAACTACTTATTACAATGCCTTAAATTAATTTCGCAAGTGATTTCATTTGGTTTATACAAAGCAAATGTATTTGGTCAAACATGTACTACTCATTGTTTTTCGTATGTTATTAATTTACATTCTATCAAATTCGCAGGATTGTTTGGGTCCTTAACTTCAATTGCATCACCACCTTTTATCATAATATCAGGTGGATTATTTTGTGAACCTAACCAAGAAAATTTTTTATTATAAACCTTCTTTCGTTCCATTTCACTTTCCATATCAAATGTACCGGCGAACGCATCTTTGATGTATAGTTCAAGTGCTTCCCCCATACTGTTTGCTCGATTTCTACCAGAATATATCGAACGAATTTTAAAATTATTTTGATTTACGATATTGTAAACCGCTTCTAAAATATTTGTCATACCGCTACACTTTCTTTTTCAACTTCTCCAATTTCATTTTTTGCTTGGTTAGATGCGTTTATGTTTAATTGCATTTTAATATTTTCTGCTAAAAATCTAGCCAAATTAACGGGGACAGCATTTCCAATCATTTTATAACCTGTGGGTACATTTGTATAGTGAAAGATAAAATCGTCTGGAAATGTTTGGATTCTTGCACATTCTCTAACGCTCAAGCGTCTATACAAGTGTTCTTTACCTTGAACAAATACTCTTTTGTTTTGTTCAATAAATTTCATTTTCGGAGCTTGAGGGTGAATTGGTGCGTGTCGTCCTCCTGCTTGTATAGTGTATGATTGTTCATCCCAACTTCTCACTCGATTACGTGACATAAAAATAGAAGAAAAACTACCAATCATATATTCGTGATTAGGCACACTACAGTTTTTTCCGTTTGTCTTGTTATATTCTTTTGCAGGTAAAACACCTTCTCGCAAATCCCAAATAGCATCTTTTAATGTAATTTTTGGAAACTTGTTTTTTGGAAACTCAAATTTAAAATTCAAATCTTTTCTAATTCCAATAAAAAAAACTCTTTTTCTGTCCTGCGGTACATTGTAGTCAGATGCATTCAGCATTTGAAAAGATAATTCATATCCTATTCCAGCATTTCTAAATAGTTCCTTAATCCCCTCTAATGCCTCATTATGTTTTGAAATTAGCATTCCACTTACGTTTTCAGCCAGAAAGAATTTTGGTTGTTTTGCTTCCAATATTCTTATGAAATCATAGAACAATTGACCTCTTTTATCTTTTATTCCTCTTGCTGCACCTGCTTCACTCCAACTCTTACAAGGTGGTCCTCCAA
>JALWSJ010000253.1 GCA_026993705.1 Flavobacteriales bacterium | reverse complement strand
TAAGTATGTAGATTACAACCATTTTTATAAATTTGAAAATTCAAACAATGCAGGTGTTTAGAATTGAACTGTTTAAATGGTGTAAATACCGTCAAAAGAACCTTTAAAAGATATACGAAACGACCGAATATAATGGAAAAGAAAATAGCAATTAAAGAACGATTGGAAGCCTTGACTAGCCAACCTTACAACAAAGAATTAGAAAAGGAATTTAACAGCATTATCGAAGAATTTAATACTATCTTCAACGAAGAAAAAAACGAAGAAGTAATCATAGATGAAGACGATAAAGAAGCCTTGGCGTTGTACGAAAAAAACAAAGAACTAAATGCTGATATTTTAAAGTTGATTCAACAGTTTAAGGATAACAAACAAGCCTTTTTAGATGCTATTAAAGCCGAGGAAGAAAAGAATGCCGAATTGAAAAAAGAAATCATTAACGACTTTAAACAATTGGTTGAAGAAGAAGAAAATTTAGGAGTTCTCTTCGGTAAGATTAAAGAAATTAGAGAGAAGTGGAATAACATAGGCTCAGTTCCCGATAAAATTTACCGAAAGCTACAAGCAGAGTACAGTAAACTAAACGAAGACTTTAATTACAATGTTAATATTTACAAGGTATTGCAAGATAATGATTTAAAGAAAAATTATTCCCTAAAGAATCAAATTATCCATAAAGTCAAGGAACTAAAAGAAAAGGATAATGTGAAGGAATTGGAAAAACAAATCCGTACCCTTCAAAACAAATGGGAAGAAATAGGACCTACTTATAAAGAACATTGGGAAAAACTAAAAGAAGAATATTGGTCTAATGTTCAGTCGGTTTACGATAAAATAAAAGCATACTACGAAAAACAAAAAGAAGAACAACAAGCTAATTTAGAAAAGAAACAAGCTTTAGTTGAAAAAATAAAAACAGCTACCTCGGGCAATTTTGAGAAACATCAAGATTGGGATAAAGCAACAAAAGAAGTCATAGCCATCCAAGCAGAGTGGAAACAAATCGGTTTTGTACCGAAAGAATACAGCGAAGACCTTTGGAAAGAATTTAGAGGAATTAGCAACGAGTTTTTTGATAAAAAATCTGAGTTCTACAAAGAACGAAACGAATTGTACAGTAAAAACGCTCAACTAAAGCAAGAGTTAGTTAAAAAGTTAGACGCTATAAAAGATTCCAAGGAATGGAAGAAAACAGCTGAAACCATCAAGAAACTACAAAACGATTGGAAGAAAATCGGTCACGCAGGAAAAGCAAATGAGCAAAAACTATGGAAAGAGTTCAGAAGCAAATGTGATGCTTTCTTTGATGCACGTAAACAATATTTTGAACAACAAGATGAAGCGAATGTTGAGAATTTAGTAAAGAAAGAAGCCTTAATTAAAGAAATAGAAGCCTACCAACCAAGCGAAGACACTAAGGAAGCTCTTACGCAACTAAAAGAGTTTTCTAAACGGTTCGCAGAAATAGGAAATGTTCCTTTCAAAGAAAAAGACAGAATTTACAAAGCTTACAAAATAGCTTTAGACAGTAAATATGAAGCCCTACAATTAAATAAAGCAGAAAAAGAAAAAGCACTGTTTGAAGCCAAGTTAGAAACATTAAAAGCAAGTGTCAATCCTTCTAAAACCATTCAAGCAGAGAAAGAAAAACTACGAAAACGCATCAACGAATTAGTCAAAGAAATCGGTAATCTGGAAAATAATTTAGGTTTCTTTTCTAACTCCAAAGGAGCAGAATCCTTATTAAAAGGAGTACATGCTAAAATTGATGCAGGAAAGAAAAATATTGATAATTTAAAGCGTCAATTAAAAATGTTTAGTAAAGTAGAAAAAGAAAAAGCGGAACAAATAGAAAACAAAGCCGAGAAAAACGAAAGCAAATGAAAAAATTACTATTGCAAGATTGTATCAACGATGTAAAAACATTTCATGAAGCTTTTGGAATCAAAAACGAAGAATCTCCCAAAGCAGAGATAGGAGAGAAGGAATATACCTTAAGGTATAACCTAATGAAGGAAGAAAACGAAGAGTATTTGGAAGCCTCCAAAAATGGTGATTTAATTGAAATTGCCGATGCTTGTGGAGATATGCTTTATATCCTTTGTGGTACATTGCTAAAACATGGTTTACAAGACAAAATAGAAGAAGTCTTTACCGAAATTCAGCGTAGCAATATGTCTAAATTAGACAAGGATGGTAAGCCTATTTACAGAGAAGATGGTAAAATATTAAAATCAGATCGTTATTTTAAGCCTGACCTAAAGTCAATTTTAGAAAAAGCGTAAAATATTGATTATAGATAAAGTATGAAACTCTGTATTGCCGAAAAGCCAAGTGTTGCAAAAGATATTGCTCAAGTATTGGGAGCTAAAACTCGTAACAACGGTTATTTCGAGGGGAACGGATATTTTGTAAGTTGGACGTATGGACATCTTTGCGGACTAAAAGAACCACAAGAATATACCGATAAATGGAAAAAGTGGAGTTTGGATACCTTGCCGATGATACCCGCAAAATTTTCTATCAAAGTAAAAGGAGATAGTGGAGTTCAAAAGCAATTTAACGTAATAAAAAGTTTGGTAGAACGTTGTGATGAAGTTATCAACTGTGGGGATGCAGGGCAAGAAGGAGAATTAATACAACGTTGGGTGCTCACGCAAGCCAAATGCAAGAAACCCTTAAAACGTCTATGGATTTCCTCCTTGACTGAAGAAGCCATAAAAGAAGGCTTTCAAAATCTTCAAGACGGTTCAAAATACGAAAATTTGTATGCCGCCGGAGCTTCCAGAGCCATTGGCGATTGGCTGTTGGGAATGAATGCTACGCGGTTGTTTACTTTGCGTTTTGCTAAAAAAGGACAAGTGCTTTCTATTGGTAGAGTCCAAACACCAACATTGGCGATGATTGTTAAACGTCAGTTAGAAATAGACAATTTTGTTTCTACCAAATATTGGGAATTAAAAACCAAATACAGGGGCGTTCTTTTCTCAAGTACTAAAGGTAAAATTACAGAAAAAGAAAAAGGAGAACAATGGATAGCAAAAATTCGAGAGGAAGAATTTGAAATTGTTAGTTATACCCAAAAAGAAGGAAAAGAACATCCACCACGATTGTTTGATTTGACTTCTTTGCAAGTAGAGAGCAATAAGAAATTGGGGCTTTCGGCAGAAGAAACGCTCAATACCATTCAAAGTCTTTACGAAAAAAAACTCGTAACCTATCCAAGAGTAGATACCACCTATCTATCCGATGATATTTACCCTAAGATACCGGATATTCTAAATAAACTAACACATTACTCAAGGTTTACCCAAGCCTTGAGAGGAAAGCCGTTACCCAAGTCAAAAAAAGTATTTGACAATAAAAAAGTAACCGATCACCACGCTATTATTCCAACAGGAGTAACCCCATCAGGAATTAGTCCGCAAGAGCAAAAGGTGTACGATATGATAACAAGGCGTTTTATCGCCGTTTTTTACCCCGATTGTATAGTCAGCAACACAACCGTCATGGGACGCGTAAGCGATATAGATTTCAAAGCAACAGGAAGACAAATCCTAGAAAAAGGATGGAGGGTAGTATTTGAAGACGATAAAAACAAAGGCGGAGAAGAAAACGACAAAAAAGAACAGTTGATGCCCACATTTGAGCAAGGAGAAAAAGGAGAACATCATCCTGAACTGCAAGAAAAAGACACCCGTCCACCTGCATATTACACCGAAGCCACCTTGCTGAGAGCAATGGAAACAGCAGGAAAACATGTCGATGATGAGGAACTGAGAGATTTAATGAAAGAAAACGGAATCGGACGACCTTCCACACGAGCCAACATCATCGAAACCATCCTCAAGCGAAACTATATAAAGAAAGAAAAAAAACGAATTGTAGCCACACAAACAGGTATCCAATTGATTTCGTTAATCAATAACGAGTTATTAAAATCAGCCGAACTAACAGGACAGTGGGAACGAAAACTACGAGAAATAGAACGCGGAAATTACAAAGTAGAAGACTTTAAAAAAGAACTTTTTGAAATGGTAAACACCATCGTTCACGAAGTCAAACACCAGCCCATTCAACTAATGCCTATAATTTGCCCAAAATGCAACAAAGGCACAATGTTAAGAGGAAAAACCGCGTGGGGTTGCAGCGAATGGAAAAACGGATGTAAGTTTGTTCTTCCTTTCGAGTTCAAAGGCATCACTCTTTCCACGCGAGATATGGAAAATCTTATAGAAACAGGCGTCTCACAAAACCGTTATCGTTTCGGCAAAAGCAAAGAACTAAAATACATAGAACTAACCAAACGGCTAAAATTAAAGGTAAAAGAAGATTAGTCTGCTTTGGGCGTTCCCATTACGGCATAAAAAAGTAGTTACGTTGCACTACACTACTTTTCAACGACCGTAATGGTCGGGCTATCCGTTATATCTTTTGCCCTCCAAAAGGAGGGAGGGCAAAAGGATGCCACTTCTATCCCTAACGTGGAATGAAATAAGTGCAGTGCTATCTCCATACTCAAAATAGAAAAACTTGACCCTTATAAGGAAAACTACTGACACACAGATGGTGAAATAGAAAAGACTGTTAAACCTTAAAATAAACAAAAAGAATTTCACCACCCCCATCCACAGGAAAAGTTGTATTCACTACACTTTCGTTCATTCCTCCCTCTCGTTGCTTTCATCGGTAGTTTTCCTTTTTAGTTTTTTAATACCTTAAATCCGAAAGTGATTTCGTAATGAAAATCAAGATACGCATTAGTATTGGTCTAGCACAATTTTGAGACACGCAAACGTAGCCATAGCTACGGTGAGTGTCG
>JALWSJ010000252.1:443-4833 GCA_026993705.1 Flavobacteriales bacterium | reverse complement strand
CTTTCTATGCACTCATTCCACATGCGTTAGGGATAGAACGGCGTGTTTGAACTCCTTTTGTGTTGTTGCACCTATGCAACACAAAAGAGTGAGTAGTGATAGCCCGACCCTAATCGCAAAAAGAAACGTTTCGCGGGAGCGATATGTTTCTTTTTGCGATTAGGGGAACGCCCAAAAACAATTCTTACTCGTATTAGTGTGTATATTCTTTCCAAATTCAAACCAAAAACCTTATTTTTGACCAAAATTAAATTTGTAAAACGATGTACGGTAAAATAAAAGAGCATTTACAAAATGAACTGGCTGAGATTAAAGAAGCTGGATTGTATAAATCGGAAAGAATTATAACGACTCCTCAAGGTGCGGAAGTGCATGTGAATACGGGGGAAGATGTGGTGATTATGTGTGCCAATAATTATTTAGGTTTGTCTTCTCATCCTGAGGTGATTCAGGCGGCGAAAGATACGATGGATACGCATGGCTATGGAATGTCTTCGGTTCGGTTTATTTGTGGGACGCAGGATATTCACAAGGAATTGGAACGAAAGATTGCTGAATTTTATGGTACGGAAGATACGATATTGTATGCTGCGGCTTTTGATGCGAATGGGGGAGTTTTTGAACCTTTGTTTTCTAAGGAAGATGCGATTATTTCGGATGAATTAAATCATGCCTCTATTATCGATGGTGTACGTTTGTGTAAGGCTCAACGTTATCGTTACAAGCATAGTGATATGGCTGATTTGGAAGAACAGTTAAAAAAAGCACAAGACCAACGTTTTAGAATAGTGGTTACTGATGGTGTTTTTTCTATGGATGGTGATATTGCGAAAATGGATGAAATTTGTGCCTTAGCAGATAAATATGATGCGTTGGTGATGACAGATGAGTGTCATTCGGCTGGTTTTATTGGCAAGACGGGGAGAGGAGTACCTGAATACCATAATGTTTTAGATAAAGTAGATATTATCACTGGTACATTAGGAAAGGCACTTGGTGGTGCAATGGGAGGTTATACGACTGGGAAGAAAGAAATAATAGAGGTTTTAAGGCAACGTTCGAGACCGTATTTGTTCTCTAATTCGTTAGCTCCAGCTATAGTTGGTGCATCGATAAAAGTGTTTGATATTTTGAGTAAGGATACCTCATTACGTGATAAATTGGAAGCAAATACCAATTATTTTAAAGAAAAAATTATTGCAGCAGGGTTTGATGTTAAAGAAGGAGATTCGCCAATTGTACCGATAATGTTATATGATGCTGCACTGTCGCAAAAATTTGCCGATGAATTATTAAAGGAAGGCGTTTATGCGATTGGGTTTTTCTATCCAGTAGTGCCTAAGGGGAAAGCAAGAATAAGGACGCAAATTTCTGCGGCACACGAAAAAGAACATTTGGACAAGGCTATTGAGGCTTTTATTAAAGTTGGAAAGAAATTAAAGGTGATTGATTGATACCATTTAAACATTGAAATGAGCCTAATAAAGCGTTTTGTTTCTCTTATCCTTCTTCATAAAATATTTCATAGTCAAGGCTATGCAAAGATTTTATTCATCGTCTAAGAAAACTAAAACCCTTTTTCTTTCGGCTCGTTTCAAAATTAAATATGGTATGAATAACCGATATAACAGAACTAAATATTACTTTTGTATTGCGAGTATTAAATTCTCGAACGTAAAATTACTAAACAGATTACTACGATGGAAGTTAAAAATATTGCTGACGTTCAGAAAGAAGAATTGGGCGTTTTAGGACAAATGATAAATATGGAGCACGAACAAGTATTGTTCTGTCAAGATAAAGAAGTTGGATTGAAGGCAATTATAGCTGTACATAATACGGTTTGTGGTCCTGCCTTGGGGGGAACGAGAATGTGGAATTATTCTTCTGAAGAAGAAGCATTGCGAGATGTTTTACGTTTATCAAGAGGAATGACCTATAAAAATGCCATTTCAGGATTAAATCTTGGTGGAGGAAAAGCTGTCATTATCGGTGATTCTAGAAAAGATAAGTCCGAAGCCTTATTTCGTCGTTTTGGTCAGTTTGTAGATAGTTTGGCAGGGAAGTATATTACCGCAGAAGATGTGGGGATTTCTCCGCAAGATATGACGTGGGTTTCTATGGAAACAAAACACGTTTCTGGTTTACCTGGTAAGAGTGGTGATCCATCTCCAGTAACAGCTTACGGCGTGTATATGGGGATGAAAGCGGCAGCGAAACTGCAATACGGTTCAGATTCTTTAAAAGGTAAAAAGGTAGCTGTTCAGGGAGTTGGACACGTTGGGGAATATCTGGTAAAGAACTTACAAAAGGAAGGAGCTGAAATTTTTATCACAGATATTCATGAAGATACGTTAAAAAGGGTAGCTAAAACTTATGGAGCTACCGTTGTTGCACCAGATGAAATCTATGATTTGGATGTGGATATTTATGCACCTTGTGCTTTGGGAGCAACGGTAAATGATGAAACATTAAAGCGATTGAAATGTTCTATCATTGCAGGAGCTGCTAATAATCAATTAGAAGATGAGCAAAAGCACGGTGAAGCTGTGAGAGAAAAAGGAATTATATATGCTCCTGATTTTCTTATTAATGCAGGCGGAGTAATGAACTGCTATGGAGAGGTGTATAATATACCATCCGATAGAATTATGGGAATGGCACAAGATATTTATGCTACGACATTAGATATCATAACAAAAGCACAAAAAGAAGGAATACCGACTTATTTGGCAGCAAATAGAATGGCAGAAGAAAGAATAAAGAAACTAGCCCATATCAAACAATATTTTTAAATTAAATTCATGTTTCTAAAACGTTATACCTTTTCAATGTTTAAATGGTATTAGAAGCAAACTTATAAATATATGCTCAACAGAAGACATTTGAGAATAAAAGTATTACATATTTTGTATGCTTTTGCACAATCAAATAACGACAATTTGGCACTTGCCGAAAAAGAATTGATGCACAGCATCGAAAAAATGTACGATTTGTACATTTATTACCTAACAATGTTTGATAGTTTTACGCATTTTGCCGAGCTTAAAATAGAAGAAGGGAAAAAGAAAATCTTTCCTAAGGAGGAAGATTTGAATCCGAATATGAAATTCGTCAATAATCGATTTATTCGTTTGTTAAAAGAAAACAAATCTATCAAGAACGCATCATTGGAACGCAAAATTAATTGGAGTTCGGATGTAGAGCAGGATATTTTATACAAATTGTTTAATTATATACTGACGACCGACATTTATAAAGAATATATGGCGTCAGAAGGGCAAACTTTTGAAGAAGATAGAGGTTTTGTAATCAAACTTTTTAAGAAAGAGATTTGTAATTTTGAATTGTTGCTAAACTTTATAGAGGAAAAAAGCATTTATTGGCAAGACGATATTGATTTGGTTTGCTCAATGGTTATCAAAACCTTGAAACGGTTTAAATCACCTGCCGATATTGATATGGAAATTCTACCGTTGTTTAAGGATGATGAGGAAGAATTTGTCAAAACACTGCTTAGAAAAACGTTGAATAATTTAAACGATAATTTTGAAACCATAGCAAAATACACTCAAAATTGGGAAGCAGAAAGAATCGCTCTTATGGACAGATTGCTAATGAGTATCGCACTTACCGAAGCAAAATATTTTCCTTATATTCCGATAAAGGTAACCTTAAATGAGTACATTGATATTTCCAAATATTACAGTACACCGAAAAGTAGTACCTTCATCAATGGAATTTTAGATAAAATGATTACGGATTTACAAAAAGAAGGAGAGATAAAAAAAGTTGGAAGAGGAATGGTTTAACTCAAACTACAAATGATGAAAAAAGTACTGATAGGATTTTTTATACTAACTGGACTGCTAGCCGGTTGCAGAACTACCGATAAGCATACGTCCAAAGAAATCGATGCAAGTATGATTTCGCCTGAGCATCCGCCGATAATGGAGTTTGATAACGAGGTATTTGAATTTGAAAATGCACCAATAGGAACAACCATAAAGCATACGTTCAAATTTAAAAACACCGGAGAAACCGCGTTGATTTTGCACGATGTAAAAGCATCTTGCGGATGTACCGTCTTAAAAGGTTGGCCGAAAGAACCCTTAGCACCTGGAGAAGAAGGTGAGATACCGGTAGAGTTTACCCCCAAAGCAACCGGAGAGAATTTAAAAACAGTTTCAATAGTTGCTAATACCGTTCCTTCAACCAAGAAATTAACCATAAAAGGTACCGTAGTAGGTACAGAATAATTAACAAGTAAAAACAAAAAAATGAATACAATTTTATTACAAGCACAACCCAATTCGGGAATGATAAATATCATTATGTTGTTGGCAATGTTTGCCGTTTTCTATTTCTTTATGATTCGACCACAGCAGAA
>JALWSJ010000252.1:0-433 GCA_026993705.1 Flavobacteriales bacterium | reverse complement strand
AGAAAGAATTAGAAGCCTACAGAGCCTCGATTAAAACAGGCGACCATATCGTTACTATCGGCGGAATACACGGAAAAGTAACCGCGGTACAAGATACAACCGTAACCATAGCCATAGAAGGAGCAAAAATGAGAGTTGAAAAATCCGCAATTTCTTTAGATACAACCACTATGTTAGGAAACGAAGCATAAGCATAATTTGGGCGTTCCCCTAAAAGCAAAAAAGAGCATATCCTTTCAGGAAACGCTCTTTTTTGCTTTTAGGGTCGGGCTATCACTACTCACTCTTTTGTGTTGCATATATGCAACGTAAGCGTACGGTAAAGTACATGTTATTCGTTATTGAGTTCTTTCCAATTTTGAGGAAATAACTCAAATAATTTATTTGCTTTATGTTCTGGAATACGGTTCAATACATCAAGTAGCCATTTATA
>JALWSJ010000251.1 GCA_026993705.1 Flavobacteriales bacterium | reverse complement strand
GTTCTAAAGAAGAACTTATTTTCACTTCAGATACTGAAGTGAATTGGAGTGCTATGGATAGTTTTGTATCAATGGAAAATCAGTGGAAATTCGGATTTATCAGCTACGAATTAAAAAATAACATTGAGAACTTGACCTCTAACAACAACGACAACCTCCACTTTCCGGTTTTACATTTTTTTGTTCCTGAAACCCTTATCCAAATTAACAACAACAAGGCTCAACTTATTTATGGAAACCCAAAATTCGTAAAAGATATAAATTGTTTTTTGTCTTATTCATCTTCTGACAAAAACAACTTAACTCCATTAGTCCCCCGTCATAACAAAGATGAATACATTCATAAAATAGAAAGAATTATTGAACACATTAATTTGGGGAATATTTACGAAGCTAATTTTTGCTATGAGTTTTATGCTGAAAACATAACCATTTCACCTATTAATTTGTTTAAACGGTTACAAAAATTGACAAATGCTCCCTTTTCTACATTAGGAAAGTTCAATCAACGCTATATCATCGGAGCCAGCCCTGAACGTTTTTTGACTAAAAAAGGAAACACATTGATTTCTCAACCTATCAAAGGGACTTCGGCAAGAGATAAAGATAATGCTAAAGATGAGTTTTTAAAATATAAATTAAAAAACAGTACCAAAGAACGAAGCGAAAACATTATGATAGTTGATTTGGTTCGAAATGATTTTTCTAGAATTGCTATCCCCGATTCTGTAACCGTTCCTGAAATATGCAAAATTTACACCTTTGACTCTGTACATCAAATGATTTCAACCATAAAATGCGAAATACCTAAAACTGTTTCATTTTCTGATATTTTAAAAGCAACTTTCCCCATGGGATCAATGACCGGAGCACCTAAGGTTAGTGCTATGCTAATAATTGAAAAGGAAGAAACTACTAAAAGAGGTGTATATTCAGGCAGTGTCGGCTATATAAAACCGAACGGTGATTTTGATTTTAACGTAGTGATTAGAAGTTTTTTATACAATCAAAAAAAACGTTATTTATCAGCTATGGTGGGAGGAGCTATAACTGCCAAAAGTTCTCCCGAAAATGAATACGAAGAGACATTAGTAAAAATTAAAGCATTACAGAATGCTCTGTAATCTCTCTGGTATTCAAACTAGTTCTGTTATAAAACTCTTAAAACTCATTAGTTTTCCGTTACTTTATCGTTTCACTTTAAACATCTTCATTATATTTGTATCTTGAGTAGGTGTATCGTTGCGTTAGGATTGTATCCCTAACACAGGCAAAATAGACGATATAAAGAGTTTTTTGATTTCTATCCGCCAATTTCACCTGCGTTAGGGATAGGAACGGCATCCTTTTGGTTTGTTTGCTTTATGCAAACCAAAAGATATAGTGGATAGCCCGAGCCTGATTTTCAAAACAAGCGTTTAGTGATAGCGATATGTTTCTTTTGAAAATCAGGGGAACGCCCAAATGATTATTAAACGAATTAACTATAAAAGAGCCATTACTTTGTATAAAAAGAAAAAAGATAGCCAAGAAACATTACTTTCCATCAACGATTTACGTTGGATAGGCAGAGCCTTGCTTAAAAATTGGTACTTATTCATCTTGCTCCCTGTTATTTTTGGTCTGATTGGTAAATTTATTGCCTACAAACAAACTCCGGTCTATAAAACTCAGGTTCAAATTTTACTGAAATCGAACGATGTTTATGATTATCAAAGTTCGATTAACAGCAATATCGGGGTTTATAATTTGTACGGAGATATATTAAATCAAATGCGTGTAATGAAGTCTTATGACTTGATTGAACGAGCATTATCAAGGTTAGATTTGAATGTTTCTTACTTTTTGGAAGGTAGAGTAAAAACTATTGAATTATTTGAACGAAGATTATTTAAAGTCGAAATTTCACTATTAAATAAAAGCCTTTACGAACATCCTTTTAAATTCAATTACATTGACAATCAGAAATATAAAATCACTATTGAAAAAGGGGATGACATTGTTGAATATGTACATAATTTTGGAGAGGAAGCTATAACGAACGACTATGTAATAACGGTTATAAATCTCGCCCCAATTCCTTCGGGTAAAGAAGCCGACCGAGCTCAAGTAAACTACCTTTTTATTCCGCACTCACGCAACTATTGGGTAAATAGAGTGATGGGAGGACTTGATATAAAAAATGTCGATTATACTTCAATATTGGATGTTTCTCTTGTTGACCCTTTACCGCAAAGAGCTAAAATAATTTTGGATACCTTGAGTAAGGAATACATAAACTACACACTTGAAAATCAATTTTATATTAATGATAACACTCAAAATTATATTCAAAAACAATTAAACGATGTGGTACAAATACTCGATTCAATCGGTGATGAATTAGAGAGAATGAGAGATAAAAAAGGAGTATTGGACTTAGACAAAGAATCAGGGGTTTACTTTACTCAACTCATCAATTTTGAAACTCAAAAACGAGAATTAGAATTAGGATTAAACTCCCTAGATAACCTAAAAGAATACGTACTGAATGCCAATGAAGATAAATTAATGCCTCCTTCTTTTTACGTTCTGGAAGATGACCCTTACCTAAAGAAAGCCCTCGCTAAATTTTACGAAACTCAAGCCTCAAAAATAGACTTGGGCTACAAGGTCAAAAAAAATCATACGGAATTAATGAAACTGCAAGAAGCTATTGTTTCTCAAAAAAAAGACATCCTAATCTATGTATCCAACACAAAAAAAGCCATCGAAGAGAAGATCAAGGACATAGAAAAAGAAATCAAGTTCTACGAAAAACTGGTAAAAAACATACCTAAAACCAAAAGAGATATACTCTCTATCACGCGTAAAATGGAGGTCAATGAAAAGTTATATGTATTTTTACTGGAAAAAAGAGCCAACACTTATATTGCCCGTTCCGGTATTGTTCCGCAAACGAAGGTAATCGAAAAAGCTCGAATGATAGGAGTTGTAGGAAGTAGCACAAAAAATATACTGCTTATGTTTATTGTTATTGGTTTTGCTTTAGCGGGGTTATTAGCCTTTATTAGAGAATTATTTTTTAGCCGTTTTCAAAATATTAGTGAACTGGCTGAAGCGACTGACATACCGATACTGGGAGGTCTTCCATTTGTTAAAGACACCTCGTTTGAATTACAAGCAAAATCTCACTTTTCCGAAGCTCTTCGAGGTATCCGAACATCATTGAGTTACTTAAATCAATCAAAAGATTCAAAACTATTGATGGTAACTTCTGTACACCCCGGCGAAGGAAAAACATTTACCTCCTCAAGGTTGGCTTTAATTTATGCAAAATCCGGCAAACGAGTATTGTTGATTGATTTTGATATGCACAAACCTAGAGTACATCAATACTTAGACCTGCAAAACAAAAAAGGAAGTTCTACTATATTGAGTGGCAACAGTACCATAGAAGAAGCAATACAACATTTCGATGGAGGATTTGACGTAATCACCAGTGGTCCTGTACCTCCCAACGCTTCTGAATTAATACTATCCCCAAAAATGGAAGATTTACTGAAATACGCACGCGAATACTATGACTATGTTTTTGTCGACACCCCTCCAATCGGATTAATAAGCGACGGCATCGTCTTATTAAGCATCATCGATACCGCTATATTTGTATTAAATACAGAAAAAGCCAATAAAAAAGTAGTAGAATTTTTAGAACAAACCGTAGAAAACTCAAAGGTTAAAAGCGTAGGTCTAATCCTCAATAATATAAAACAAGCCAAATGGAAAACTTACTATGGTAAGCATGGGTATGGATATGGATATGGATATGGATATGGATATGGAGAAAAATAACATCATCATAATCGACTAAACTAACAGTATAATTGGGTGTTCCCATTACGGCAAAAAAAGCAATTCCGTTTTCACTACACTACTTTTTAACACCGAAATGGTCGGGCTATCCGTTATATCTTTTGCCCGCCATAAAGGCGAGCGGGCAAAAGGATGCCACTCCTATCCCTAACACAGAACAGGTAAGTACAATGAAAACGAAATTTAGTTTTCTTAGACGATGAATAAACGAAATACTAAATACTTTAAGGTATTACTTTCATTAAACCACCTAAAAACAAACACTATCATAATGAGCAACAAAATCAATAGACGATTATTCAATTCTCCCAAAGGTTGGAGTCGTAAAAACCATCTAAGAAGAAACACAAAAATACATCTTCTCATCTTTTTTCTAATACTACTCACAATCAATGGATTGAAAGCACAATCAAAAATAGAAATAGATAAATCAACTATAAAATTTCCAAAAACAAAAGAAGGCATCCTTTTAAAACACAATTATATCATCACCAATACAGGAAACACACCTTTACTCATTAATAAATACGAGGTAGCCTGTCCCTGCACAAAATTGCTTTACCCTCACTCACCTATTCCCCCCGGCAAAACAGACACATTGACCGTAACATTCGATACCAATGGAAAAATAAGTTGGCAAGACCGAACTATATCCGTTTATTCCAACGCAGAAAACTCCCCCACAAAACTTAGATTTAAAGTAATGGTTATTAACTAAAAAAGAAAACACTGACATGAAAATACTAATGGTTTGCTTAGGAAACATTTGTCGTTCTCCATTAGCAGAAGGAATCCTTCGAGAAAAAGCAAAAGAAAATAACTTGAATATTATTGTAGATTCAGCAGGAACAATCGCTACACATCAAGGAGAACGGCCTGATGTTCGTTCCATAGAAACAGCGGAAAATCATTCTATAGGTATAACCAATCAACGTTCACGTCCTTTTTCGGAAGAAGATTTTGAAAAGTTTGACCTTATCTATGC
>JALWSJ010000250.1 GCA_026993705.1 Flavobacteriales bacterium | reverse complement strand
CTTTTCTACTTTTCTGTTTTCGATGGGACAGGAAAAGAAAATCCGTATTGTTCGTGCGGATGCCTTGCAATTTGATAAGGAAATTAAAGATGCTCAACAGTTGATTGGGAATGTAATTTTTGAACACGACAGTGCATTTATGTACTGCGATACAGCTCTTCTCTTAACTGAAGAAAACTCTTTTATCGCTTATAGTTCTGTAAAAATCAACCAAAGGGATTCTATTCGTATTACGGCGGATACTTTGATTTACAATGGAAAAGATAAAAATGCAGAACTGAAAGGCAATGTGTTTTTTACGGACGGTAAAATGAGAATGACTACGCCTCAACTGGATTATAATTTGGATACTAAAATCGGTAAATACACGCAAGGTGCTACGATTACTTCCGAAGAAAATAATAATACACTTGTTAGCAAAATCGGTATATACAACAGTAATTCCAAAACCTTGCTCTTTAAAGATTCCGTGCAATTGAGCAACCCACGTTACACGATAACTTCTGACACGCTGATTTACAATACTCAATCAGAAATAGCCTATTTTCACGGTTCTACCTCTATCCTATCGGACAGTAACTCTATTTACTGCCGACACGGTTGGTACAATACCAAAACCGAACAATCTTCCTTTTGGCAACACAGCAGATTGGAAACACCTACGCAAATGCTATCGGGCGACAGTATTTATTACGACAGAAACAAGGGAATCGGCGAAGCCTTTGGCGATGTGTTAATTCGAGATACTTCTAGTAATATTGATGTGATTGGTGGTTATGCTTTTTATAATGAAATCGTGGATTCTTCTTTGATTGCCAACTCGCCTGTTTTTATTCAATATTTTGACAAAGATACGCTACTACTTTCTGCCGACACTTTAATTATCAAACAAGATACTTTAACTCAAAAACGTTCCTTCATGACTTATTATAACGTTCGTTTATTCAAGTCGGATTTACAAGCCCGTTGCGATTCGTTAGTTTATTCGGAAGAAGATTCATCGATGTTGTTTCGATACAACCCTATCATTTGGTCAGAAGCTCATCAACTTACGGGAAAAGAAATAGATGTTAAAATAAACGACGGAAACATTCATCATTTGCATATAAAAAATAACTCTTTAATTGTATCAAAAGCCGATTCTTTAGGTCATTACGACCAAATACAAGGCAAAACAATTGACGGATACTTTGCTAAAGCCAATAAAATAGAAACCGTATGGGTAAAAGGAAATGGCGAGGTGCTTTACTATCTTGGCGAAGATAAAAAACCGTTGACAGATGTCAATCATTCCCTTTGTTCTGAAATGAAAATACTACTGAAAGATAATGAAATAGACCGCATTAAGTTCTACAACAAACCAACAGCAAAATTAAAACCAATCAATACACTTTCGGAAAAAGAACAATTTCTTTCCAACTTCCTCTGGGAAGAAGAGAAAAGACCGAAAAGAGAAGATTTTAATATAGAATAGAATGAATATTTGGGCGTTCCCTTTCAAGAATAAAAAATAGCCGTTGCACTCACTATTTTTACTCTTGAAAGGTCGGGCTATCCGCTATATCTTTTGGTTTGCATAAAGCAAACAAACCAAAAGGATGTCGCTTCTATCCCTAACACAAAGAAATTCAGACAAAATTAAGTTCTTCAACCAAATGAATTGCTTCTATCGCCTCTTTTACATCGTGAGTTCTTAACATATTCGCCCCGTTTTGGAGAGCTATGGTATGAGCTACCGTAGTTGCATTCAAGGCTAATTCGGGAGAAATATCCAAGGGTTTGTACAACATTGATTTACGTGAAACTCCAACCAAAATCGGAATTTTAAACAATTTGAATCTCTCTAAATGCTTTAACAAACGATAATTATCCTCCACCGTTTTGCCGAATCCAAAACCTACATCAAGGATAACATCGTTAATACCCAACATATTAAATTCATCCATTTTTTTTGAAAAAAAATAGATTAAATCTTCTACAACATTGTTGTAAACCGGGTTTAGTTGCATCGTTTGGGGAGTTCCTTTCATGTGCATAGCAATATAAGGAACTTGTAATTCGGCAACTGTCTCGGGCATTTTTGCGTCTAAATTTCCCGCCGAAATATCATTTACGATTGAAGCTCCTTCATGTATAGCTCTTTTAGCCACTTCACTCCTAAACGTATCAATGGAAATAAGAACCTCGGGGAAGTTTCTTACAATTTCTTTTATAACAGGCAATACTCTGCTTTGCTCCTCCTCTACCGAAATATCTTTAGCATTGGGGCGAGAGGAATAGCCCCCAACATCTATAAACGTAGCACCTTCCTCCAAGTGTTTTTCTACTTGTTTTAAGACTGTTAACAATGAATCATTGTACTTTCCTCCGTCATAAAAAGAATCAGGCGTTACGTTTACAATTCCCATTACAGTTGGTTTCTCCAAAGAAACCAATTTTCCCTTGCAATTAATGGTTAGATTTCTGTCAAAAAAACTTTCCATACGTTAATCTGGCTTCACTCTTGCCCAATTCTCACCGGACTTTATTCGATACAATTGCATTTCGGAAATACCAAACTGTTTGGCTATCATCTTCATTCGCGTTTTTCGATTGGGGTCGTTTAGTTTTCGTTTAATCAACTTAACTTTGGCAACGGTCAATTTAGAACTTGATAACTCTCTAAACTCATCTTTATACAATGGATTATTAAATTGGTGTATTTCTTTCTCTCTTTTAGTTGCCCACTTTAAATTATTAACATGGTTATTCATTTTATCATAATCCAAATGAATAACATATTTTTGATCTTCACTCTCTTTTTTAATAAAAAGCTCGGCAACCAATTTATGCATATAACGAGCCGTACGTTTTCCTGATTTTTGCTTCAACACTACACGCGGATAACCATTAAAAGGATATGGTTTAACAATCATTCCTTTGTCCGGAAATTGCTTAAAGCTTTTTAATCGCCCATAATTGGAGATTTCATATTTCTCATTTTCTGAGATGGTGTCACCAAAATCAGCTTTTTTCCAAATTTCGGGTATGTAAGCCGTATCCATCATAAACTATCAAGATGATATTTACTTCCTATCTAAAGTTAACGAATTTTCCAATAACTCCTTCCACTCGTCAAAAAGAGGAACTGATACATCATTTTCAAAATCCATACAGACTAAAATGGTTCTTCCTTTGGTGCACAGTATTTCTTTCTCTCCTTTTACTTTGTATAGCTCGTAGGCTAAAGTAAAACTTTTATTCCCCACATGTTCACACCACGTATTGACAAAAACCTTGTCGTTTAATTTTATTATTTGAAGATAATCTACTTCATTTCTTCCCAAGACTACTCCTTTTTTCTTCCAATTCCAATCTTCCCCAATAATAGATTTAAAAAAATCAACTCGTCCTTGTTCAAAATAACTTAAATAAGTTCCATTGTGAACATGTCCTGCCATATCTAAATCGGAGAACCTTACTTGAATATCCGTTTTGTGCATTGTATAAGTTTAGGTTAAATTTCTATGAATGATTTAAGTGTGTTATAATCTGCGTGTAAATTTAACAAAAAGCTTTTATATCTCCTATTTTTTTATCGGTTATTAGAAAACGTTTTTACATTTTGCTTGTTTTAATCATAGAATACGTTAGGGATAGAACGGTATGTTTGAACTCCTTTTGTGTTGTTGCACTTATGCAACACAAAAGAGTGAGTAGTGATAGCCCGACCATTACGGCATAAAAAAGTAGTGTAGTGCAACGAAACTGCTTTTTTATGCTGTAATGGGAACGCCCAAATCCATTTTATTTTAGTACTTTTCCACAAAAAATTACCTTATGAATAAAACGGCTTTAATTACGGGGGCTTCTAGTGGAATCGGATTGGAATTAGCGAAAATCCACGCAAAAAAAGGGGGGCATCTTGTCCTGATTGCTAGGAATGAAGAAAAATTGAACTTAATAAAACAAGAAATTGAAACTCAATATGGTGTGCGTGTTCTTGTGTTGGCTAAGGATTTGTCGGTAGAAAATGTGGCTGTTGATATCTTTGAACAATTAAAAAATCAACAAATAGAAATTGATTACCTTATTAATAATGCAGGATTTGGCGATTATGGGATGTTTTATGAAACGGACTGGGAAAAGGAACATAAAATGATTAACCTCAACATTACTACGCTTACGCATTTAACGAAACTTTTTTTGAAAGATATGCTTGTACGAGGAAATGGTAAAATTATGAACGTTGCTTCTACTGCTTCCTTTCAACCTGGTCCGGGAATGGCTGTTTATTATGCTACAAAGGCTTATGTTTTGCACTTTACCGAGGCTATTGCGAATGAAGTTGCAGACAAAGGGGTTACGATAACTGCTCTGTGTCCAGGTGCTACGGAGAGTGGATTTCAGGAACGTGCGAATATGCAAGAAAGTAAATTAGTCAAGGGGAAAAAATTGCCTACATCTAAACAAGTGGCACAGTATGGCTATACAGCAATGATGAAAGGAAAAGTGGTTGCTATTGAAGGGCTTATGAATAAAATTTTGGCGACTTCTGTTCGTTTTATTCCCCGTGAAATGGCGGTAAAAATCACTCGATTTATTCAGGATAAAAGAAAATGATTAGCTTTGCCCACTGAATTTGTTAAGAGACGCAAGCATCTTCATTAATTAACAGCAGAAAAGAATGGATTTTTGGATTAAAACAGCTCAACTTATATTAAGTCTTTCGATATTGGTTATTTTGCACGAATTAGGACACTTTATTCCTGCGAAATTATTTAAAACCAGAGTCGAGAAATTTTACTTATTTTTTGATGCGGGATTCTCTTTGTTTAAATTTAAAAAAGGGGAAACGGAATATGGTATTGGTTGGTTACCACT
>JALWSJ010000249.1 GCA_026993705.1 Flavobacteriales bacterium | reverse complement strand
ATGTAGGGCGAACCGAAAATCTGAAAAGGAAAAGAAGTACCTCTTCCTACGCTGACATTTGTTCCTTCAAACAAACAAAGAGATGGGTAGAGGTAGATACTGCTCATATTGGGTAAATTGGGAGAAGGTGGAATAGGTAGTTTGTATTTTGTGTTGTGCGTGTATTCTTTACATTTGATAATGGTTAGTTGTGTTTGTACACTGTTTTTTAGCCACTTTTCTCCGTTAATCATTTGTGCGTACTCGCCTATGGTCATTCCATGTACGATAGGGACAGGGTGCATGCCGACAAAGGATTTGTTTTCCGGTTTGAGAATAGGACCGTCAACGTAAAAACCGTTAGGGTTGGGACGGTCTAAAATAAGTAAAGGAATGTTGTTTTCGGCACACGCTTCCATCACGTAGTGCATGGTGCTGATATAGGTGTAAAATCGAGCACCAACATCTTGAATATCAAAAATAACGATGTCAACATCCTTTAATTTTTCTGCGGTTGGTTTTCTGTTTTTTCGACCATACAACGAGAGAATGGGAATGCCGGTTTTGGTGTCTTTAGAATCCTTTACTTTTTCGCCGGCATCGGCTTTTCCTCTAAAACCGTGTTCGGGAGCGAAAACTTTTACGATATTAATATGTAAAGCCAATAAAGAATCGACTAGATGAGTGTTCTCGATAACGCTGGTAGGGTTAGCAACAAGGGCTACTCTTTTATTCTTTAAAATCGGTAAATACAAGTCGGTTTGTTCCGCTCCTGTTTGAAGTTGTGTCCAAAAGGAAGGAATAAAAAACAGTAAGAAAAAATAGATTAAGGCGTATCTCATAAAAAAATAACTAATTTTGGTGCAAATTAAACTAAAACTAATTGAATACTGCACTCTACATAGCAAAAAGAATGCTAGAAAATAAAGGGGTAACCCAAAACAGGTCAAAGCCCATTGTTTTTTTAGCTATTGCGGGAATAACTTTAGGTATATCTGTGATGATTCTTTCTATTTCCATTGCATCGGGATTTCAGAAAGAAGTGCGGGAAAAAATTGTTGGTTTTGGTTCACATATTCAAATAAGCAGTTCTTATAACAATGTTTCGTTTGAGTCTTCTCCTTTGTTGGTATCGGAAATAGATACTGCTGAAATAAGAAATGACAAACAGGTAAAAAGTGTGCAAGTATTTGCATACAAACCGGCTATTATACAGTCTAAAAACAAAAGGGAGAAAGACGGTAAAATTATACGAGATATTCAAGGAGTGGTATTTAAAGGAATAGGAGCGGATTTTAATTCTTCTTTTTTTTCGACTCATTTAATAGAAGGCGAAGTGCCAAAGTATTCTGAGGATTTGGTAAGTGATAGTATTTTAGTTTCAAAAGTCATAGCCGATAAATTAAATGTAAAAACCGGAGAAAAAGTAGCGGTTTTTTTTATTAAAGAAACAGGTCCGCAACAGAGAAACTTTATTGTTTCGGGGATTTATGAAACAGGATTGGAAGATTTTGACAAGCAATTTTGTTTTGTGGATATCAATCAAATCAGAAGGTTAAATAATTGGGGGATTAGTGCACATTTAAGGGTAAATGAGAATTGTGAATACAACTACGTTGTACTTGAGGCTTTAGCACGCGGAGGAAATAAAAATTACCGTTATCAATGGGGAAATAAGAAGTTTAGTGCGGAAAACAAACAAATACTTTGCCCCATAAAAGACACAGTGATTCGCGTTGTTGTTTCCGATTTTGAAGCAATGGGATACTTAGAGCCTTTAGAGATGCAATCGATGCCTGATACAGCGTGGCTGATGATTAAAGTATCGGGAGATGAAAATATTAAATGCAATTGCCGGACAAAAGAAGAATCTTTGCAAGTGGTTTATATAAACGACAGTACCACTCAATTCACAAAAGACGGGGTAACTTTTACGACTATTTTACGAACATCGGGAGGTAGTTCAAACCAATATAGCGGTGGAATAGAAGTTTTGTTGAATGAATTTGAGCAATTGGGTAACGGAGAGGAGGTAATAGAAAACTATATCAGTCCTATCTACAACGTAACGACTATTGTTCAGCAAAACGAAGAGATATTCAATTGGTTGAATATGTTGGACATGAATGTCTATATCATTTTAGGGTTGATGATTTTGGTTGCTATTGTAAATATGACTTCTGCTCTGTTGGTACTGATTTTAGAAAAAACAAGAACGATAGGGATACTCAAAGCTCTGGGAGCGGATGATTGGATGGTGCAGAAAATTTTCATTTACAATGGAGCTTTTTTGATATTGAAAGGAATTATCTATGGGAATTTATTGGCTTTTGCTATTATTCTTTTACAAAATGAATTTCATTTTCTTACTTTACCACAAGAGAATTACTATGTCAGTGTAGTGCCGATGTATTTTCCTGTATTGTCTATAATTGTTGTCAATGTTTTAGCTTTTATTGTTTGTTATTTGGCGTTGATTTTACCGTCGTACATTATAACGAAGATAACACCGGTTAAAGCTATCAAATTTGAATAATACTTTTCAAACAATAAGTACATAAATGACAAAACAAGAAGCCTTGGCAATTATTAATAGTGATGAAGAAAATTGGGAGGAAGCTCTTTTTCAAAAAATATTTGAAATAAAAAACAATGTATTAAGAGCTGTTTTAATACCAAAAGTAGTGAGAAAAAAAGCGGAGGAAGTGGAGCAACTTTTTCTAGCTGAACGGGTATTGACGGGGGAAAGAAAAACGAATCAGAAAAAAACAATAGATGTTTGTTTACAGCTGAAAAGTAACAAAGTATCGGATGTAATAGACTTGTATCGAGAGTATGAACAAAAGTTGATGCAATTAAAATTGCAGTTAACTCAATCCTTTTATCCAGAAGAGTTTATACAGGTTTTAGCATCCTTAGCTGTATTGGAAGAAAACAGACAAAAGGCGTTACTTCCATTAGCTTCCGAACTGGTTTTAGGTAATCCTTTACAAGTCAAAATTTCAGAAGATGCACACACCGGAGAAATTCTAACGGAGTTAAAACGATTAGAAAAAAATAAGAGATTAGAAAAAAAAGATGTATTTTCGCTCTCTTATTTTGAAAAAGACCTAATTCGGATTGTAAAGTACAGTTCGTTTTTGTGAATTTACCGGATTAGTTTGCTTAATACAGAAAAAGATTGATAACCAAAGAAATATGTTTGAATCATTGTGGAGAAGTGGTCCGGTAGGACAAGTAATAGCCGATGTCTTATTGGCTAGTTCTATCGCCGTATCTGCGATTCTTTTGTTTATTGCCTATCGAAAGTTTGTTGCTTACATGGGAGGAGGAAAAAAACGAAAAACAACCGTAAATTATGCAACGGTTTATGATTTAAGACCTCCTTATGCAAAAGGGGAGGTGCAGTTTGGATTTGAATTGGGAGAAGAAACGCCTGTAAAATTTCAAATTGTGGATAAAAATCAAAATGTTGTAAAACTATATAAAGATGAGGTCTTGCAAAAAGGAATTTATCCTGTATATTGCGATACACGCGAAATTAAAAACGGAGAATACTACTACGAACTACATACACCTTATCAAAAAATATCAAAAAAATTCTTTATAGTAAATTAAGTCATGAAATTAAAATTTGTAGTTATATTACTGTTTCTTTTTGTTGGTTCTCAATCCGCTTTTGCTCAATATACGCAAGGTTCAGGGAAGAAAAAAAAGAGTCGTGGAGGAAAAGAACCGCATCATTCGGTAATAAAAGGAGATTTTAAATTGCCAACAGGGCTTTCGAGTAAGGCTTTTCGTCGCATCATGGATGGAAAAGTAGATTTAGATTTTTCATACAATTACAGATTGTCCAATGATGTTTTCTTTGGAGCGGGAATTAAATATGGTTTTTGGGATATCGATGTCAATGCTTTCGGTTCGGCAAAAGTCCATGGAAATCTTAAAATAGTTAATCCGTTTGTAACCGTAGGAAAGGTGTTTCAACAAGATAGACAGTTTTTTATAGAGACAGAATTTAAGGTGGGTTACGATGCTTTTAAAACCGAAACATATTTCAACGAAGCTCATACAATTTACAAACAATCAGGATTTAATTTTGAACCTAAAGTAGTCTTTTATTTAGCGACAACCGATATGCTAGCCTTTGGTTTGAGTATTAATTACAATGTAATTGGGATTAATTTTTCTTCATTGGATTTAGGAAAAGAATCTTACAGTGCTATTCCTACGGGTGGAGGAGCTACACAATATTTTTCAATCGGTTTTGGATTTTACACCTTTGTACCTAATGCTCAAGACCGAGAAAATGCCAAAAGATAAAATTATGTATAAATCAGATGTAGAAGGACTTGATAATTTTGTTGTCAAATACAAAGAACTGAATCAGGAAATAGCAAAAGTAATTGTCGGTCAAGAGGATGTAATTAAAGAAGTGTTAATTACTATTTTTAGTAAAGGGCACTGTTTACTGGTAGGTGTTCCGGGACTGGCAAAAACCCTTTTGGTGAATACAATATCAGATGTGCTGGGGCTTAAATTCAATAGAATACAGTTTACACCTGATTTAATGCCCTCTGATATTATAGGTTCTGAAATATTGGATGAAAATAAACAATTCAAATTTATAAAAGGACCTTTATTTGCCAATATTATATTAGCGGATGAAATCAACCGTACGCCCCCTAAAACCCAAGCGGCACTACTGGAAGCGATGCAAGAAAAATCGGTTACAATGGCAGGACACAAATACGAATTGGAAAAACCTTTTTTTGTGTTGGCAACACAAAATCCTATTGAGCAAGAAGGAACCTATCCTCTACCGGAAGCACAGTTAGACCGTTTTATGTTTAATGTTTGGGTGGATTATCCTACTTATGAAGAAGAAATAGCCATCGTTAAAGCAACGACAACCAACCAAAAGGTCGAACTAAAAAATATTTTGAATGCCGAAGAAATAATCTACTTTCAAAACCTGATTCGTCGTATTGTTGTTCCTCAAAACGTACTAGAATACGCCGTGAAATTAAGTGTAAAAACAAGAGCGACAGACTCCAATGCTCCTGAAATTGTCAAAAAATATGTTTCTTGGGGAGCAGGACCAAGAGCTTCTCAAAATTTAATCATTGCAGCAAAATGTCATGCAGCAATAAATGGAAAATATTCTCCGGATATAGAAGATGTACAAGCCGTAGCGATACCCATTTTAAGGCATCGATTGGTACGAAATTATCGAGCTGAAGCCGAAGGCTATTCCATCGAAAAGATTATAAAAGAAATTCTTTAAAACATGTACGTTTATGTTTTGCGTGGAAAACGAAGCTCTACTAAAATAGGTTTTACAGATGATTGGGATAAAACACTAAAGAAAGCTACGAAAGAAGACAAAACAGTACAAACACTTCTGAAAGAGAAATATACCTCAAAGAAAAACGCACTCATTCGTGTAAAGCAATTAAAGAAACAGCTAATAAAAAGACGATGAGAAAATTGCCTGTATATATAGTACTCTTCTTCCTTCTGTTACGGTTATCTTTTTACGGACAGGAAAAAACACGTGTATTACTTTCACTAGATTCAAAAAAAACATTTTTCACCGAAACTCCCTATAAAACTTTAGGAGCAAAAATAGGTTTCAAATACGGATGTAAAGTCAATTTCGGGTTCGGTGTTTACGTAGCCAATAAAATAGAATTTGATTACCGACTAGACCCTTTTAAATATCCTGAAGCAAGTACCTCTACTCAAGCAAAAATATCGTATGTTACCACCTTTGTAGAGCCAATTATTCTAACAGATAAAAGAAAGATGTTTTCAACTCCCATAGCTTTTGGAGCAGGCTATATGCGTTCAAAATACCGTAAACTGAATAGCTATAAGAAAACTTTATACTTCGACGCTTTTGCTCCCGTGTTAGAAGTTTCAGGTGTTGCCATGTTTCGTATAATTCCCTTTGTTTGGGTTGGTTTCGGTTTAGGTTATCGTCATTTTTTCTATTCCAAAACCGACTATGTAAACACCTATTTTAATGCTCCCTTCTATATGTTTAAGCTAAAAATAGGAAGACCGTGCAAAAAAGCAGGATTCTTTTACAAATGGAAAAAACGAACATTCGGAGATAAGAAATCTACTAAATAGTTTTTGGGCGTTCCCCTTTTCTGCTAAAGACACATACCGCTATCGCTAAACGTGTCTTTAGCAGAAAAGGGTCGGGCTATCACTACTCACTCTTTTTGCCCTCAAAAGGAGGAGGGCAAAAAGGAGTTCAAACACGCCGTTCTATCCCTAACACGGGACAGATGAGTGCAAAGAAAACGGAATTTAGTTTTCTTAGACGATGAAAAATTCTTTTGCATAGCACCAGCTATGGAAAAGAATTTTGAAGAAGTATAAGGAAAATAAAACCGTTTTATTGTACTTAGATCTTCCGTGTTAGGGATACTCCAACTAACGTAAAAATAAAACGCTGATAATCAAATAATTATAAAATAGCTAATATTTTTACGTTAGCTCAAAAACTCAACTGTTTTTCACAGTCGCTTAATAATCCCTAACGCAGTTGAGGTAAGTGCATAGAACGTGAGTTTTAGTTTCTTCTATTCATAAAATGGTCATGTAATTTTTGAACTTGTTTAAAGTTGACAGACTAATAGCGAGCGTGAAGGCTTATATTTTCTGGCTAAGCTCCATTTTTATTGCATAGCCATTAGCTATGGAATAAAAATTAGCTGAAGTCCAGAAAATATAATGCTTTACGCGTAGTTTAGTAAGTTAACTTTAAACAAGTTCTTTAAATAAAAAGATAAAAAAATATCGGAAGAAGCAACTTTTTTTATTAATTTTCGTCATTAAAAACAACGAATTAATCATTTGGTACAATACACTAATCAAATTACACACATGAAAACACTTTACATTTTAGTTTTGTTTTTCGGAATAACAACTCAATTATTCGCACAAAGCTCATTGCAAAACAATCCTTATCAACAAGAAATGAATCTTGCCTATCAGCAATATCCCAATGTTCCTCGCGGAATGTTAGAAGCTGTATCCTACAAGATGACTCGTTTTACTCATTTAGACAATAACACACCTGAAAGTTGTTTAGAGTTGCCAAGAGTTTATACCGTAATGGGGCTAACCGAAAACGGAAAAGGATATTTTAGAAGCAACTTACAAAGAATAGCTCAGTTGTCCAGATTTAGTGTAGCTCAAATCAAATCAAGTCCACAGATAAGTATTTTAGCTTATGCGGCTGCTTATAGTCAACTGCTTCAAAATATGGGTATAGCACCAAACGACATAAACGAGCATGACAGAATTATTGCAGAGCTGTCAGAAATCCCATTAGATCACGACCCTGTTAATCAATTTGCAATGGATGCTAGATTGTACGATATTTTTAGAAACTTTAAAAATTCAAACGCCCCTTTAGCACCTGCAGTCAACTTAGATTCTATTTTTGGAGTAAATAATCTTAAAGTATTAAGTAGTACAAATATCGACATTCTAGACACAGGAGTAACTGCTAACAATGTGCGTTACAATACTCAATTTAGAACAAGTGAATATGGACCGGCAATTTGGAATCCTACACCAAGCTGTAATTACAGTTCAAGAGGAGGAACTGCTATTTCAGCGGTTGTAATTCACACCACGCAAGGAACATATGCTGGTTCAATTTCTTGGGCTAAAAATTGTAGTTCAAACATTTCTTTCCATTATATCGTTAGATCTTCAGACGGTCAAATAACTCAGATGTTATTAGAAGCTGATAAAGGTTGGCATGTTCGTTCCGCAAACCCCTATACAATTGGTATAGAGCACGAAGGATATGTGAATAACCCTTCTTCGTGGTACACCAATGCCATGTACACCAGTTCAGCTGCTCTTGTTAGAGATATTACGCAAAGCGGTTATGGTATATTACCTACACGCACTTACTTCGGACCTGGAACAACTGGGACGACTGTAACCTTGGGATCTTGTGTAAAAATAAAAGGGCATCAACATTATCCAGCACAATCGCATAATGATCCGGGACCGGGGTGGAATTGGAAGAAATATTATTTATTAATCAATAACGCAACCACACCAACCACTACAACAGCAGCTACCGGTAATTATTACGATACAGGAGGAGCAAACGGTAATTATTCTAATGATGAACGAACTTTATATTTGATTCAGCCTACAGGGGCATCAACCGTAACCATAAATTTTCAGTCATTCGATTTAGAAAATAATTGGGATTATATGTTCGTTTATGATGGAACTACTACAAGTGCACCATTGTTAGCTACACTTACAGGTTCTACACTTCCTGCTCCGATAACCTCTACAGGAGGTAGCCTTTTGATAGAATTTCGTTCTGATTGTGCTACACCAATGGCGGGGTGGGCTCTTTCATGGACGTCCAATGGTTCCGGAGGAAATGGAAACGGAGGAAATGGAAACGGAGGAAATGGAACAGATGTTATTCCACCAACATCGACCGTTTCAACTCCGAATACATGGGAAACTGCTGATTTTATAGCCAACTTTACAGATACGGATAATACAGGAGGAAGTGGGTTAAAAGAACGTTATTATCAAGTTATTTATTATAATGGAACAGAATGGAGAGCAAACGATGGAAATGGATTCTTTAAAGATAATTTTGATGCGACAATTAATGGAGATTGGGCACAACAAGTAGGGACGTGGTCTATCAATAGCAATCATTTGGAACAAACAGATGAAATGCAAAGTAATTCTAATTTATATGCCTTACTAGACCAAAATACGCACAATAGATACTTATATAATTGGACAGCTCGAATAGAAGGTTCCGGAACCAATAGAAGAGCAGGGTTGCATTTTATGTCTGATGATGGTTCGTTTACCAATAGGAAAAACTCATATTTTGTGTATTTCAGAGCCGATAACAACAAAGTTCAGATTTATGAAGTAACCAATGATGTTTTTACTTTGGTTCATGAAGTTCCCTTTACTATTAATGCTAATCAATGGTACGATTGGAAAATAACTTATGATAAAACAACCGGAAAAATAAGTGTTTGGATAGATGATAATTATGTAACAGATTGGACAGATGCAACACCGATAACTTCAGGTGATTATATCTCATTGCGAGGTGGTAACTGTAGGTATTTGGTTGATAATTTTAATGTCTATCACGATAGAACAGCAACCGAAACCATAACGGTTGGAGCGGGAGCAACAAATGATTTAAGATTCCAAAACCCGAGTCCGAATATCTTTGCTGGAAAAATAAAATCTATTGTTATTGACAATCAAAATAATATATCTGCAATCGGAGCAAAAAATATCAATGTAGATTGGACAGCTCCTAGTGATGTTACTTCTCTAAATGATGGTACGGCAGCTGATATTAATACAACGGCAAGTAATACACAACTAGCTGCCAATTGGAGCGCTTCGGCAGACCCACATTCTTCAGTGGTGCGTTATTGGTACGCCGTTGGAACATCTTCCGGAGCAACGGATGTATTGAGTTGGACAGATAATTGGTTTAATACTGATGTGACAATATCAGGATTAAATCTTACTGTTGGTACAACGTATTATATTTCAGTAAAAGCAGAAGATGGAGCAGGATTATTATCTAATGTTGTTTCTACCGATGGACAAACAGTAGTTTCACCAACAGGTGCACCGGTAGCAGACTTCATTTTACAAAATACCTTTGTTTGTGCAGGAGATTCAATACAAATCCAAAATAATTCTCAAAATGCGACTTCTTATCAATGGACAGCAAATGGGGGAGCTGTAATTAATACCCCTACAGCTGTAAATCCTTATGTAACTTTTAGTAACTCGGGGAGTTATACAATAACGCTTACAGCTAATGGTCCGGTAGGAACGGATATTAATAATCAAACGTTAACTGTTGTGGTTTCAACTCCTCCAATAGCTAATGCTGTACCAACTGATAGTATTGTATGTGTAAATGATCCTTTTGTATCGTTTAACAATACCTCTCAAAACGCTGATAGTTACATTTGGAACTTTGGGGATGGGGGAGTGTCAACCGATGAAAGTCCTTGGCATAGTTTCCCTGCACCGGGAGTTTATACAGTAGTTTTAACGGCAATTAGTAATAATTGTCCAAATGCGACTAAGCAAATCAATATTACAGTGGACGCTTGTGCAGGAGTTGAAGAGACCGATAATTTTGCTCTTGTTATCTTTCCTAATCCTGTAAACGAAGCTTTTACAATGGTGTATAGATTGAACGAAACAGAGCAAGTAAATATAGCTTTGTATGACTTGACAGGACGAAAAGTAGTAACAGTTTTCACAGGAAATCAAAACACCGGAAATCACACTATGCAATTTAATGTCAAAGATGCAGGTCTAGCAAAAGGAGTTTATCAGTTAACTTTAGAAACCACACAAAGTCGAGTAATAAAAACAATTATTGTTAAGTAGTATAACGTTTATTTTAGGGGGCGGGCTATCACTACTCACTCTTTTATGTTGCATAAGAGCAACAACACAAAAGGAATTCAAACACGCCGTTCTATCCCTAACGCAGTTGAGATAAGTGCAAAGAAAATATTCTTCGTCTAAAGAAACTAAAACTCACTTTCTTAGTACTCATTCTGACCGCGTTAGGGATAGAAGTGGCATCCTTTTGCCCTCCCTCTTTTTGGAGGGCAAAAGATATAGCGGATAACCCGACCATTACTGCGTAAAAAAGCAATGTAGTACAACGAAATTGCTTTTTTATGCTGTAATGGGAACGCCCAAATCATACTATTCAGCCCTTAAAACTCGTCTCCTTTTATGGTTTTTATTTTGTCTTTGTTACTGAAATTATTGAGTTTGAACGCTATGGATAAAGAAATAAACGGGTATTTGGGTTGTGCCAAACGGTAGGAATATAGTGACGTTGTTTCAATGAAGGTTTCTCTTTTTAAGGTGTTTAAAAAATTTCTGAATTGAAGCGTGGAGGTCATTCTGTTCTTCCAGAAATCTTTCTTTAAGGCAAAATCAAATCGATAATAGGCACTGTTGCGACCTTGTGCCGTGGCTTGAGCACTCACATAATTGGTCACCAATTGCACTTTCCAATCCTTTTTAAAATTGAAATTATTCGCTACACGCACATTGTATGAGAAGGATTCTCTGTAAAAATTTTCGCCTTGTAATTTCCCTTTGATTTGATAATAAAAGGCGTTGCTTCCTAAATCAAAACTCCACCATTTTTTCCACCTTCTATGATAGGTTATCTCCCCTCCTCCTGCATTAGAAACTCCTGCATTTACAGGTCTTTTTATGATAACATTGGTGTCGTAAGGTTCTTGTATTCGCTGAATTTTATTGATGGTGTTTCGGTAATAAATTTCGGTAGCAAACGAACCTTTTTTGAGTTCTTTTATCCATCCCATCTCATACACCATAATGTATTCGGGCTGTAAATTCGGGTTTCCTTGCCGAACGGTGTAAGGATCTTCCCATGCTATAAACGGTTCTAAGTGCCAACTTCTTGGTCGTTGGATTCTTCTGGATACATTAGCTTTTAGTTGGTTTTTATCATTTAGTTTATAGGAAAAATGAGCTGAGGGAAACCAGTTTAACCGCTGAATAATACTTTTACTATTGGCGGTGTGTGAATAAATATATCGGTCAGTATATTCTGTTCTTACCCCAAATTGATACCCCAATTTCTTTTTGTATTTACCACTAAAAATAGTGTACGCTGCATAAACATTTTGCTTGTAATCCACATTGGTTGAGAATAAGGGGAGTAAATCATATTCGCCAGTGTTTAGGTTGAGCTGATAGGATTTTTGATCATCTTTGTTAAAGCCTAAATCGGTTCGTGCTCCCATTTTTAATTTTCGTTCTTTGGATAGTGGTTTTTCGTAATCGAGATTAAAACGCAAGAGATTGGAAGGACCGACTTCTGTTGTTAACCGACCTCCTGCCAATCCGGAATTGTAATTTTCGGTAAGTGCTTCTTCATTACCGTTGTAAGTATTATACATAACGGAAAAATTGATGAAATGTTTTTTGTTTTTATGAAACAAGTGCCGATAATCACCACTGATTGTTCCACCTAAGAAAGTTCGTAAAGTATGTTCTTTATTTTCATAATCCGTTAAAAAGAGATTGTTTTGATATTCGTTGAAATTATAATTTGCCGCCGCATTGTATTGTCTTTGGTTGGCGTTTACTCCAATCAAAAATGAATTGCTTTCATTGGGTTGATATTCCAAAGCTGCATTTACTCCGTAATTGGTTCTAAAAAAACGGTGTAACCCTTCCGATTGAACCAAAGATGTATTCTCCCCGCTTGTAATTTTCCGTTCTTGTGTTATAGTTCGATAACGATTCACATTTTTGTAATTTCCGCCAATATTGAACTTGATTTTCTTTTTATTTACACTGACTAAGAAATCTGCTCCGTAATTGTTAAAACTACCTCCATTAACATTAACTAAAGTGCTGATTCCTTCCAATTTATTGTGCTTTAGGATTACATTAATAATTCCTCCGGTTCCTTCTGCGTTATATTTAGCCGAGGGGTTTGTAATGATTTCAACATCTTTTATATTATTTGCCGAAATTAATTGCAAGGCTTCGGACGGCGGGAGCGTAGTAGGTCTTCCATCTATTAATAAGGTAAAATTAGTTGCTCCGCGTAAACTTACATTCCCATCCATATCTACACGAATGGAGGGTATATTTTCCAACACCTCAACCGCAGTAGCTGAAGCAACGGTATTCATTCCTTCTACATTGACTACTTTTTTATCTATTTGATAAGTAGTGGTAGGCTTCTCGGCTACGATGTCTATTTCTTGTAAAAGTTGTTCGTCGGGTTCGAGCAGTAATTCTCCAATGTTGATTTGTTTCTGATTTCGAGCAATTAAAATCTCACCTCTGATTTTATCTTTATAGCCGATAAAAGAGGCTTTTAAGTAATAACTTCCGAAAGGAATATCATTAATGGTAAAATTCCCGCCCTGTTCTGTAATTCCTCCTGTTATCAAAGATGAATCGGCAGAATTATACAGTGCTACGGTTACATATTCCATCGGTTGCCGTGTAGTTGACTCTAACACTACTCCTGTCAGTTCTCCTTGAGCAAATAAGATAAAGGAACTGCACACAAATAAAAAGATAAAAAAGAATTTTGTTACATTCATAATACGGTCAATTTTGCTAAATAATTAAAGCCTGCATCTTCGGTTAAAACTTCTAAATTCATTTGATTTTCTTTTGCCATTTCAGCAAATCGATTGGCATCAATATACAACCATTTAAACCATTCTGAACAGTGGTTTCTATAAATCATTTTATATTCTAATTCTCCAATATAATCATCGTCTTCATAGTCGTACCCTTGTTCTTCTTCCTCTATCAATTTAGTCAAATCGGTTGAATCCGTTAAAAACTGACCATTGGGAGCTAATAAAGTCTTTATCTTACTAATAAAACGAGGCAACCCTTGTAAATCTTCTGCAATACCGACCCCATTCATTAAAGCCAATATCGTATCATATTGTACTAATTCATTAAGCGTAAAAAAGTCTTGCTCTCTTATATTTTTAACGCCTAAAATTTTCATTGCTTCTACAACACCTTTGGAAACATCAATCGATAATACATCTAACCCTTTCTGTTCCAACCAAAGAGAATGGCAACCTGCTCCTGCTCCAATCACGAGTACCTTCCCTCTAGTTTCTTTAAGAGCAATCTGTTCGGATTCCGGCATTTCGTCAAAGGTTCTAAACAAATAAGAAACCGGAATAACATCTTCTTCCGTTACATTACAAAGTACGGTTATTTCATCCTCTCTGTCTAGTTCTTTATACAAGTAATCCAGAGTGGCTTTTCCTATTGGGTCGTTTTTACTCATCACCATCAACAAAAAACTCGAAGCTGTAAAGCATCGAGTTTTAATTTAAAATTCATTTTTAATAATTAAAAATCAATTAATCCTCAGGAATAACAACAAAGTTAAATTCTACATCCAACATATCCTCAAACTCTTCTCCGGCATCCAACATATCTTCGTCCATCTCATCGTAGAACCAATTGATATTCAATGTTACATTAGCAGCTTCTGCGATTTCACCTAATTTTAAGATGATATCCATTATATATTTCGCTGACGATGAATTAAAATATTCCAATTTAAAGTTGGCGTTCAACGTAACATCTCCGGTACTTTTCAAATACTCCCCATATTCATCCAACCAATCCATAATCGGTTTAAAGAATTTTTGAACATCTTCGGGTCTTGAATCACCTTCAAACTCGATTTCGTGTTTCGTATGATCCAATATTACTTTAGGTGTATTATCCGTTAATTCTAATTTTAATACTTCCATTTTTTTTCTTTTAATTATGCTAAAATATCTACTCTAAGGGTAAAGAAATATTTATCTTTAGTATGTTTATCAAATTTATAAATCAGTTGACTTCCCGACTTCATTGCCATATCAATCAAACCTAATCCTGCTCCACCTTTTTCTGAAATGGTTGCATCCCGTATCATTTCTCTGTATCTAGCCTTTAAGGCATCTTGATCCATTTTATTCACTTCCTCTATCCTCCTCTTAATAGGTTCGACATCTTCAGCAACAATTACATTCCCCACAACCACAGAAAAACCGGTTTCATTTTGCAATAAAGTAAAAACGCCCTCATTCAAATGTTCATCTTCAACAGAAGGTCTATTCGTGTGCCTGTGAATATTTTCTAAACACTCGACCAACACTTTATATGTTTTCTTTGCTGCACGTTTTTTGGCACGATAAGCAGAAAGCTCTTTCTTTACATCCGTCAACAAAGTATTCACCAACTTATAGTTGAACTCCCCATGAAAGACATAAATCACTCTTTCATGGGTCATTATATTAAATAGTTCTAAAATACTTTCTGCTGTCATAATAAAAACATCTAACACTTACTTTTTATCTTCTACCTCTTTCTTCCTTTTTATCAAGTTGTAAAAACCGAACCTGCAATAGCAATCTCTTTTGGATTTACACATAATACAGGAATTTGATACTTATTGGTAATTACTTCTTGTTCATAATTACTCATCATTCCAAACAATGAATTTTTTTGAAGATTCATAATCGATATTAAATCCGCATCAACCTCATGGGCAATTTCAATCATTTGATCAACGAAATCTCCTTTTTTCTTAGCTATATGTGCGGTAACTTTTATTCCTTTTTCTTTCAGGTATTTTGTACCCCAAGCAATATTCCCCTTCAACTTATGAATTAAAAATTCATCCGTTTCCTTAGGTGTAACAATATGAACCTCAGAATTAAAATAGGTAGCAATTGCCGCTACATACTCTAATTTTTGCTTTGTTTCATTGTGCAAATCCATAGGAGCAACAATAGCATCATATCCCGATGGCTTCATTCCTTCTTTCTGCACCACTATAAACGGCACAGCCGAATTTGTAATCACCTTAAGAGCCTTACTTCCCGTAAGTTTTTGCCATCCGCTTGCACCATGTGTTCCCATCACAATAAAAGCAGCACGCACTTCCTTAGCAGCACCACCTATATCATCAAAAATATTTCCTACTTTTATCAACGTAGAAACAGGCACGTCTTCCTCATAAGACTTTGCTAATTCTACTTCTTTTTCCAATTTTATTTCGACCTCATCAACATCCGCTTCTTCTTTCACTACATGTAAAATAACGACCGATGTACCTAATGTTTTAGCTAACTCCATTGCATGATTAATTGCAACGTGAGCCACTAACGTAAAGTCCGTTGGAACTAATATTGGCTTCTTCATTTAATTTTATATTTTCTTTGTATTCTTAATTTGAGGTTGTAATATTAACTATTTTTATTTACATCTCCAAAAATTGGATTTAATAATTAACTGTAAGGCATACAAACACCTCAAAAAAACGAATTATTTACTATTTTTTTAGGGGGCGTTCCCCTCTTTTTAAAAACAACATACCGCTATCGCTAAACATTGTTTTTAAAAAGAGGGTCGGGCTATCCGCTATATCTTTTGCCCTCCAAAAGGAGGGAGGGCAAAAGGATATCGCTTCTATCCCTAACTCGAAACAGGTAGGGGCAAAGAAAACGGAATTTAGTTTTCTTAGATGATGAAAAATTATTTTGCATAGCCCCAGCTATGGAAAAGAATTTTGAAGAAGTATAAGGAAAATAAAACCATTTTATTGTGCTCAGATGTCTCGTGTTAGGGATACAAATCCCTAATGCGAGAAATAGAAAAAACTGACGATTATGTGGAAAAGTCAAAGAACTTCTATTATATTTGCTCACATATATATAATTCTACCTATGAAATATTTATTCTATTTTCTTGTATTGCTTTTCTTTGTTAAATGTCAAAACGAAAGTAAAACAGAAAGCCATAAAGAAGCTGAGACCTCTTACTTGTTACCTCAAGGATATTGGCGAGGAGCACTGGCTATAAACGAGCAAGAAGAGATACCTTTCACCTTTGAGATAAAGGGAGATTCTATCTTTTTTCTCAATTCTGATGAACGAATTGGTGCGAAATTAGAACAAGAAGGCGTGGATTTTGTTGTTCAAATGCCGGTATTCGACAGTGAGTTTCGTTTTGTAAAACAAAACGACTCTAGTTTGTTGGGAAAATGGCATAATTACGCGAAAGGAGATAATTATACCATGGATTTTGGAGCAACTTATCAAAACCAAACACGCTTTCGTGTACCGCACGATTCTAATCGTAAACATTTAATCGACGGTAAATGGGAAACTGAATTCAGCCCAAATACACCGAATGAATACAAAGCAATAGGCTTATTTGAAGAAACCAATGAATCTGTTACGGGTACATTTATTACAGAAACCGGTGATTATCGTTTTTTGGAGGGAGGAATCCATAACGACTCTATGATTTTATCGTGTTTTGATGGTTCGCACGCCTTATTATTTAAGGCAAAAATAAAAGAAGACTCTATGAAAGGTAAGTTCTTTTCCGGCATCCATTACCATGAGCCATGGAGGGCTTTCAGAAACGAATCATTTGAACTTTCTAACCCAGATTCTATTACCCGTGCAAAAATAGGCGTTGATTTAGAGTTTACCCTACCTACAATTAATGGAGATTCATTGCACTATCCTAATGCGGACTATTCGGACAAGGTAGTTATTATTCAAGTAATGGGATCTTGGTGTCCGAATTGTATGGACGAAACGTCTTTGTTTACAGAGTTTTACAAGGCTTATCAAGATAAAGGGTTGGAAGTGATAGCCATAGCTTTTGAAAAACCAGAAAAATTTGAGGATAAGGTGGAACGTGTAAAAGAATTGAAAGAGCATTTTGGTGCGAAATACGATTTTGTTATCGGAGGAAATGCCAGTAAGTTGGAGGCGGAAAAAGTTTTACCGGCTTTAGATACTATTGTTTCTTTTCCAACAGCTATATTTATAGATAAAAATGGTGCTATTAGAAAAATACATACCGGATTTTATGGACCGGGCACAGGAACTTATTATGTAAAGTACGTTGCATCTACGAAACGATTTATCGAAAAATTATTGAGTGAATAGATTTATACCATTTGAATATTGAAAAGAAACTTTTCTTATAAAGCGTTTTTGTTTTACTTATCCTTCTTCATCAGCTAAGAAACTAAAAATTCCCTTTCTATGCACTCATTCCACTTGCGTTAGGGATTATTAAGCGACTGTGTAAAAAACAGTTGAGTTTTGTTGCTAACGTAAAAATATTAACAGTTTAATAATCGTTTGATTATCAATATTTTATTTTTACGTTAGTTGGAGTATCCCTAACCTGTATAAAAAGAGCACCATAAAATGTTTTTATTTCCTTTATACTTCTTCAAAAAATATTTCCATAACGGGTGCTATGCAAAGATTTTTTTTCATCGAACTTGTTTAAAGTTGACAGACTAATAGCGAGCGTGAAGGCTTATATTTTCTGGCAAAGCTCCATTTTTATTG
>JALWSJ010000248.1 GCA_026993705.1 Flavobacteriales bacterium | reverse complement strand
GGCTATCACTACTCACTCTTTTGGTTTGTTGCATATATGCAACAAACCAAAAGGAGTTCAAACACGCCGTTCTATCCCTAACGCGAAGTAGATGGTTATCAAGCAAATGGCGTTTTAACTCTCTTAGAAAATAGAAAAGTAATAATACCATTTAAACATTAAAAAAACCGATTGAATATTCAATCGGTTTTTTAACATTATCGTTAACAGACTACTTACAAATTAGCATCTAGTTTAGAGGCTAAAGTTTCTTTCGGAACAGCTCCTACTACTTTATCTACAACTTCACCATTTTTCAGAACGATTAAAGTTGGAATATTACGAACACCAAATTTAGCAGCTAAAGAACCATATTGATCTACATTTACTTTTCCTACTACTGCTCTCCCCTCGTATTCTTTTGACAAAGCCTCTACATGAGGACCAACCAAACGACAAGGACCACACCATTCTGCCCAAAAGTCAATCAATACGGGTTTATCTGTTTTTGTTATTTCTTCAAAATTTCCTTCTGTTATTTCTAAAGCCATTTTTGTTTTATTTTAATTTATAATTGGTAGTAATATCGCTCTCAAAGCGAACTGCTGTAAAGATACGTTTCTTTCTTTAATTTTAAAAATGTGTTTTTAATTTTTAACAGATTTTTTGTTTTTCCTTAAATCCACAAGTGGAATAGAAATTCACTTGCGAATTTAAGCTTTTTAAGTCTCCTCTACTATTTTGTTTCTATAATGTGCCACTAGTATTAAAATAAAAACACAAAAAATAGTAATCCAAGCCCAAACAGGAAAAGCAGGAGCTCCTCCCCTAGCGTAACTGTGTAACCCCTTTGTCAGATAGTAATTAACCCCAACAAATGTCATCAAAACAGAACTAAATCCGAGTACACTTGCTACATTAAAAGCGAAAGCGCCACGTAAACCCGGCACAAAACGCATATGCAGAATAAAAGCATAAACCAACACGATAACCAATGCCCAAGTTTCCTTAGCGTCCCATCCCCAGTATCTCCCCCATGATTCATTTGCCCAAATACCGCCCAAGAATGTTCCTACGGTTGCTAGTACCAAACCAATGGTTAACGTCATTTCACTGATGTGCGTCAGCTCTAAAATCGTCAGATTTAGTCGTTTTTTGTTTCGTTTTGTTTTTACTAAATACAGAAATAAGTTTATTATCCCCAAAATAAAACCTAACCCCAAAAATCCATAACTAATCGTGATAGCTGCCACGTGAATGACTAACCAATAGGATTTTAAAACAGGCTGTAAATTCGTTAATTGTGGGTCAAAATTGCTATGACCTGCTGTCATTAAGACAAAGAAAGCCAACCAAGCAGTTGCTGCCAAAATCACTTTTGAAGAACGAATAAAGAAGAATCCAGAAAGCAAACCACCCCAAGCTATCAAGATTAAAGCTTCGTAGCCATTACTCCAAGGGGCGTGTCCTGTTAAATACCAACGTACCCCCATTCCATAGGTTTGGTACAAGAACAGGATAAACAGAACTCCTGCCAAACCATCATTAAGATATCGCACCCATTTTGCTGGTCTTGCCGATAAATTTTCTATCAATCCAAAGACTAACAATAAAAGACCTACAAGTGCATAATAATTTTTTAGTTTACCAAAAATATCTGTTTTATTATAATAAATCTCCATTTCAATAGCCTTTTGAGAAGGCAATAAGTTTGGATTGGCATTTTCGATTTGAAACTTTTTTATTTGTTTTAAAATTCCATCGGTCATTTTATAATTTCCTGTTTCTATGGCTTTTGGTAAAGAATCCAAATACATCGAAAACAACATTGGATAAGTCAAAAATGGAACTTCTGGATCTACTTTCATTTCAGAAGCTAACGAATCATAGATTGTAACCCAAGTATTATTAGGGTCATCTTTTACCGGAAAAATCTTTAGCAATTTGGAATCCATTACTTGCAAAGCAACATTAAACCGTTCATCCACTTTGATTAATTCTTTGTCGAAAACCGTTTGTTCTGCCGGTTTTTTACGACGACTTTCCGCTACTTTTTCATAAATCTTATATTGTTTCTTTTTATCGTAAAAATCAAAAAGCGTAGCACGACTTCCGTCAATCCCCAGCAATTCTCTTACTCCTGTATTTGCTCTTATTTTTATAAGTGGTTGTTTTGCCCAAAAACGCGGATGAATGTGCATATCCAAGTAAACTTGCATCGCATCGTATGTTTTACCATCAATGGTAATTTCATTTAACTTGGCTATCTTATGCAACACATCGTAAGCTAAGGTATGGACAGGTTCTATCCTTCCTTCGTACGTTTGTACCAACATTTCACCAAATTCATTCGCTTTATCCTGTGGAACAACCTTTACTTCTTGCTGTGCTTGAAATGCGGTATTCAACAACAGTAACAAAAATAACGAAAGCATCGTCTTTCTTTTTTGCCGTATCTTTTTTAAACGTTGACCTAATTCTGCAAAACGAGAATGTTTATTGAATAAAGTCCAAACAAATCCTATGGCTAATAATAAATACCCAATATAGGTTACCAACGTCCCCCAGTAATCGTGATTAACTGAAAAAATGGTTCCCGACTCGTCTGGTTCGTAAGACGATTGAAAGAAACGAAAGCCTTTGTAATCCATAAAATGATTCATAAAAATTTCTTGTTTTTTGTGTAGGTTTTCTGTGGTATCGTGTAACGTAATAATACTCTTGTAAGAAGACGGACTCATCGAACCGGGGTATCGTTCAAGAACGAAATCGTTTAATTCAATAGAAAATGGTAAATAAATAGGTTTTGCACCATAACTGATATTAAACAAAAGCCCATCCATTTCAAATGTAACAAAGTTCGCCATTCTGTTAGCTCCTCCCATCACGACAACATCTTTTTTATCTCCATTATAATCAACTGTTAGCAACAAAGCATCTAAATTCGATTTTTTATCATCGGCTTTTTGTAACTTTTTTATTGCTTTTTTGTAGATTTTCTTAAACACAAATTGCGTTCCCATCACATTGTGTAAGTGCATTGGTTCAAAATCCATTACCGTATCTTTATAGATGGTATCTACGGTCATTTTAGGCATTGCCGTTCGCTGAATAGTATAAGGCGAAAGCACGGTTAATTTTTCGGCTATATCGTTTATTTTTATGGCTTCAGACACATCGTTGTTATTGTACGAAATAAACACATTGCCTATTTTTTTTACTTCTCCCTCTCCCAACAGAACAGTTTCTCTACCTGACTTCCCTGCGACCACCAATTCCAACATATTTCGTCCATTCGGTTGATTTTCCAATGTTACTTCTTCTGCATTTTTAATATAACCTTTATACGAAATATCGAAATGTCCTTTGTTGGGAAAATCAACAGGTATAGAAAAATAATTGCTCCAAAACGGTCGATTTTCGTTACCGAAAACTTCTGAAAAATACATTTGATTTTCATATTTGAATTGTTTTACCTCATCGGTAACATAGATTTGCAAATACGGCTCGGCACTGAACATTACATTAGAATTTTCTCCCTCTTTAATCGGCATAATTCCTTCGTAACTGATATACCTTGTAATTCCTGCACCAATTAATATCAATATAAATCCAACGTGTAAAAGTAATATACTCCATTTTTCTTTTTCCCATAATCGATACCGACCTATGTTACCGATGAAATTGATAACTAACAGTATCAATACAATCGAGAACCAACGTGTATTATAGACCAGCAAACGAGCTGTTACCGTATCGTAGCTATTCTCTATAAAAGTAGCCACACCTATTGCTATTGCAAAGACCAATAGCAAAAAAGCCATCATTCGAGTTGATATCAATATGTTTAATAATTTTTCCATAATTTTAAAGCGGTATTAAATCGCAAAACCAAAAGCCTAGGGCTGTATCTTTTTTACCTTTTTCTAATTCGTATTGTTTGTACTGTTTTTCTCCTTTTTGAAATAAAATCGGATTTTTAAAAATGGGACCATCATAGCAAAAGGTATGAAACTCTCCATTTTCACCACAAGGGTCAACATTTTTAGGTAAATCCTTTAAAAACGATGCGTCTATTTTTCTTCCTACAAAACTTTCGTCTAACAACTCTGCTTTTATACTGACTACAACTGCTTTAAAACCTAAATCAATAAATTCTTCTACCGATTTTTGAGTATCTTTTTTCCATAGCGGAAAATAACACTCAATACCATAGGGTTTCAGTTGGTTTTCTCGATAAACTTTTAAATCTTCTAAAAAAATGTCTCCAAAGACTGCCTTGGTATAATTTCTTGCTTGTAAAGCATTCACTTTTTTTTGAAGAATATCGTTATATTCTTCCATCGATGGAGTTTCGGGTAATTCTATTGTTTCTAACGGAATACCTAAAGATTTCGCTTGTTCCTGCAAAAGTTCCCTTCTTACTCCGTGCATCGAAACGCGGTTAAAATGTCCGTTTACTGAAGTTAGTAACAAATCAACAGTTAGACCTTCTTCCTGTAAATAATACATTGCCAAAGAGGAATCTTTTCCTGTACTCCAATTGAAATATGTTTTGTCGTTGTGTTCCATTCTTCATTCAATCCGACAAAAGTAGAACTTTTAAACGTGTTACCTACACTTTATCTTGTTAAAAAAGATTAACTTTGTTATCATCTAAGCATATTATATATATGATACCATTTAAACATTAAAATTAGCCTTATAAAGCGTTTTTATTTTCAAATGGTAAATCTTACTATATACTATAAAGGAGAAACAACCATTCTTTCTATATACTACTGAATATGCGTTAGGGATAGAACGGCTTGTTTGAACTCCTTTTGGTTTGTTGCCTATATGCAAACCAAAAGAGTGAGTAGTGATAGCCCGACCATTACGGCGTTGAAATATTGTGAAGTGAGAACGAAACAATATTTTTATGCCGTAATGGGAACGCCCAAAAACTTAACC
>JALWSJ010000247.1 GCA_026993705.1 Flavobacteriales bacterium | reverse complement strand
TCGGTTGTTGACACTTCAATTAAAAATTCTGCTTCAATATTCGAAAACATTATTTTACTAGCTATGCTGGATTCTAATCAGGCTGAATAGTTACAAAAACTTAATGTAGAACAATTTGATATAAATCCGAATGATGTTCATTTTGATAAAGCCGTATTGAACGTTGGTATCTCTGATTTAAAAGGAATAGAAAAACAGATAAAAATTAAATGGAACACCCAAAATATTCCATTTAATTCTGGTGTAACGACCAATGATATCGTAAGAAGTGGAGTACACGCCAATGTTTCAATTGATTATCATAAAACCGATAATATTTTTTCTACCGAAATTGATTTAAAAGGAAGTCAATATCTATATTTCTTACCTTTTGGAAAAACAACAGACATTTCATTACAATCAAATTGGAAGACCCCAAGTTTTACGGGAACTTTCTTGCCTGACGATAATAATGTATCTTCCGAAGGTTTTACTGCTCACTGGAATATTCTACACTTAAACAGAAATTACCCACAAGCTTGGATAGGAAGCCGTTATAATTTAATTGATAGCTCGTTTGGAACAGATTTATTATTGCCAGTAGATAATTATAAGAAAACTTATAGAGTAGCTAAATATGCTATTTTTTTTCTTGTTTTAACGTTTATGGTTTTCTTCTTTGTAGAGGTGTTAAAAAAAGTGTTCATACATCCCATACAATATCTTTTGGTGGGGTTAGCCATTATCGTTTTTTATACATTGTTACTATCATTCAGTGAGTATATTCGTTTTAATTTTGCCTATATTTTAGCTTCAATTTTAACGCTAGGGCTTATTACGCTATACACCATAGCCATTTTGAAATCCTCAAAAATAGGATTAATGATTTTTGGCATATTGCTTACGATGTATCTGTTTATCTTCACAATTATTCAATTAGAAGATTTAGCTTTGTTAATAGGTAGTTTAGGTGTGTTTATTATTTTGAGTATTGTTATGTTTTTTTCAAGAAAAATTGATTGGTATAATACCAAGATAGGAGATGATGATAATAGTTTTTAATTGAGTATTTATATCTTACTCTTCAAATCATTACAGCATAAAATAATTCTTATCTTAGCAATTTAAATCTTTGAATAAAATATGTACGCACTATATTTAAAAGAAATAAGGAGTTTTCTAAACTCACTTACAGGTTATTTAACCATACTTTTTTTTGTAATAACCATAGGAATATGGATGTGGATTTTCCCAGGACCCGGAAATGTATTAGATATGGGAGAGGCGTCTCTAGGAGTTTTATTTTCTAACGCACCAATCATCTTTTTATTTCTAATACCAGCAATCACTATGCGTTCCATTGCAGAAGAAAACCGTACAGGGACAATCGAGCTGTTGTTGACTAAGCCTATTTCAGATACCTCTATCATATTAGCTAAATATTTAGCCAGTACAACTTTAGTTTTACTAGCCTTGTTGCCTACATTAATTTATTACTATTCAATAGTAGAGTTAGGAGATCCCAAAGGAAATATCGACCATGCAGGAACACTCGGAGCTTATTTCGGTCTTTTCCTTTTAGGAGCTGTTTTTGCTTCAATAGGTGTTTTTGCCTCAGCGTTAACTAAAAACCAAGTTATTTCTTTTTTATTAGCCGTTCTTCTCTGTTTTACAGTATATATAGGGTTTCAATTCATGGCAACGACCCTCGATGCACCTTTCGATTATATTTTTATTAATCTCAGTATCCAAGAACACTATTTAGGAATGCAAAAAGGAGTAATTGACAGTAGAGATTTAATTTACTATATAAGCGTTATCATTATTTTTATCTTACTAACAAAAATGGTAATGCAAAGCCGTAGATGGTAACAGATAGCAATCAATCGAAAAAGTACAAACAAAAGCCTTCTATAGAAAACCTATGAAATCAAAGAAATCAAATAAGAGAAAATCACCTTTTATTCTAAATATCACCGAAATACTGATAGCTTTAGCTATTGTTATTCTAATAAACTACATCGGACAAAAGAAATTTACACGTGTAGATTTAACCGAAGACAAAATCCATACCCTGTCGGATAGAACCGTTGCATTTTTTGAAAATGAATTAGAAGGTGTAGTTAATATAGAAATCTATTTAGATGGTGAATTCCCTGCATATATACAAAAATTAAAAAATTCAATCAAAGAAAAGCTAGATGAATTTCAAGCCTATTCTAAGTATAAAATTAATTACAAATTTGTTAATCCCAATGCCGATAAAGCTATTGCAGATGATTTTAAACGAAACATTTTTGAGGACGGAGTTCGCCCAATGTATTTGATTGACAGAGAAGAGGGAAAAGAAGAAAAAATAGAATTTTGGCCAGGAGCAATTATTAGATATAAAGACCGACAGACAGCTGTCAACTTTTTACAAGTTGGAAACTATTTAGTATCACCACCACAAGTAAATGCGGGCATCAATCAGTTAGAATATAACTTTGTAAAAGCCTTTTGGGAATTAACCAAAAAGAAACGTTATAACATTTCTTTCCTTAGAGGGCATGACGAGTTAAACAACGCACAAGCAAGAATGATTCGTGACCAGTTATTAGAATTTTACAATGTAGATACGGTTCGCATCAAACATTTTATGGTTAGCGACTCATCTTACAAAGAAGATATACACGCCCTAGATAAAACAGATGGCTTGATAGTAGCCAAACCGCAAAAGCCATTCAACGAAAAAGAAAAATACATTATTGACCAATTTATAATGAATGGAGGAAAAGTATTCTGGTTGATTGATATGATGAATGTGCCAGAAGATAGTTTAGCCGTCGAAAAGTTTGTTTATACAGAACCATTAGACCTAAATTTAGATGATATTCTGTTTAAATATGGAGTAAGAGTAAATAAAAACCTAGTAGCCGATGCCAATTGCGGACCAACGTGGCGAAGAGATACCTATAAACCAATATATAATTGGTTTTTGTATCCACGTGTAAGTTCAAACCATATAACCATGCAAAACGTAGCCCCAGTTATGCTTAAATATGTTAGTTCAGTTGAAGCAGTAGGCGGAGAGGAGATTCATAAATCAGTTTTATTAGAAACCTCTAAAGATTATAAAATAATGCCCTCTCGTTTTCGGTTGAGTTATGACTTCATGGATGGCTATAACCCAACGTTAAGCGAACAAGTACGTAAAACACCTACAGTTCCTTTAGCGTATTTATTAGAAGGAGAATTTACCTCTCACTATAAAGGAAGAATTACAAAAAGTTTTGTAGAAAACAAAGCAGCAGGATTTAAAGAGAAGAGCAAGAATACTCAAATGGTAGTCATCGGCGATGGTGATGTAATTAGAAATGAATTAGGGTATTCTAACAAAGGAAACTTAGTCCCTTATCGATTAGAGTTTGATCCAAATGTAAGGGATAGAAACGGAAATTTGGTTCCCTACAATGGAAACGGTATTTTCTTCCTTAACCTAACAGATTACGTTATGGGAAATGAATATCTAATACCACTTCGTTCTCGTATGAAAACGCAACGTTTGTTAGATCGAAAAGAAATTTCTTTGAAAAGAACCAAGTGGCAAATTATAAATTTACTAGTTCCAATCGCCTTAGTTATTTTATTAGGGGTAGCACAATTTTTTATACGTAAAAAGAAACATGCCCATGTGTAAGGTGTTATAAGTTAAGATCGTTGCAAAACTCATTGAACTTGTTTAAAGTTGACAGACTAATAGCGAGCGTGAAGGCTTATATTTTCTGGCAAAGCTCCATTTTTATTGCATAGCCATTAGCTATGCAATAAAAATTAGCTGAAGTCCAGAAAATATAATGCTTTACGCGTAGTTTAGTAAGTTAACTTTAAACAAGTTCATTATATAAAAACATTCAAGGCTAGAGAAATTTTTTAACCGCAGTTATCGAGTTGATAATAAGGATTAAAAAATTTCGATAACGCAGAAGATAGAAGTAGAATGAGTTTCTATTCAGTTTTCAAGCAATATTGTAACGGTCTTAAGTTTATTTAAAACGTGAGCCTATCAAAACGATTATAATCCCACTTTTGTTTCACCGTACCATTTTCCAAGTAAAGAACACCAGGATTAGAGCGTACCAATATTTTTAGTTCAGTTGCATCCATGGTTAAAAAGTCAATATCAGTACCTAGTTCTTTGTTGATGATATCGGTTTGCTGCGGAAGACCATTGGTTATGGCATAAACCTTAATTCCTTTATCTTTCGCTTGTTTCACAATTGTAGCCAATTTTTTCCACGCATCTTTATTGCTTTCATCTAAATCGTAAGAGATAATCAAAAGCACTTTATCCAAATGCAGTAAGTATTCTGTAAAATCAACTTCCATATTTTTGTCAGGGTCAATTTTACTTTCAACTTTTCCACGATAGATCCAAACACTATCAGGATATAAGCTAGGGTCATAATCAATATCTAGTACAGAATCGCTATATCCATAAAGCTTATTCTCTAAAATATGTAAGTTTTGATAATATTGATCGTAATTCTTTGCAATAGCATCACTAAGAAGTGGCTTTTCTTCATCAGTTAAATTCTCATAAAATTTATACGGTTTAAAGTCCGAAATAGAATTCGGTATCCCTTCCTTAATCACTCTTTTTTTACGGTCTTTAAAGGTGTAATTTTTCTCAATTTCTTTCCAACGTTTCATGTACTCGTTTTGGTCAATTTCCAAAATTTCTCCCGTTTTTTTATTCTCATAAATCATCATATCGTTATAAACCCCATCAACGCCATCATGCATTTTCTCGGTGATATTATTCCCTATGGCATAAGGCCTATAGTCTTTGATGGGTAGAAAATGAATAGTATAGAAAGCAAAGCCAAAGGAAGCTGCAATCATGGTAAAAGCGGCTGCCCAAACCTGCGATTTTTTCGGTAAAATATTCTTGATGATTAAGTAAATTAAAAACAATCCTCCCGTAAATAGAGTAGGGAACCACCACCCAAACAACCAACCTCCAAC
>JALWSJ010000246.1 GCA_026993705.1 Flavobacteriales bacterium | reverse complement strand
CTCACTTTCTATGCACTCATTCCACTTGCGTTAGGGATAGAACGGCGTGTTTGAACTCCTTTTTGCCCTCCTCCTTTTGAGGGCAAAAAGAGTGAGTAGTGATAGCCCGACCATTACGGCGTTAAAAAGTAATGTAGTGCAACGGAATTGCTTTTTTATGCTGTAATGGGAACGCCCAAATCATCTTTATTATGGTTTTTATTTATTGTATTTAATACATCTAAAGTTGAGGCAGAGGTAGAGAGGGGGAGTGTAATGAGCATCCCTAAAATGGGGATAAATAAGAGTGCGGTAAATAGTAATCCGTTGCCTACGGCTATTCCCTTGTGTTTTTGGGCGAATTGGATACTTTCCTTATAATCTAGGTAGCGTTCCATGGTATAATCCATATTTCCGAAGCCAGCATAATACGACTGAATGTAAAAGAGTAGGATAGTGGTGGCGATGTTGAGCACAGGTATTAAACTTAAAAGTAATAATGGTAGGGTGTACATCAATTCATATACTAGATTCCTTAGGTTGATACGAAGTCCTCGGATTAATACTTGCAGAAAAGGTTTGGGGTGTGGTAGTTTTCCTGTGGTTATTTCTTCTATTCTTTCGGATAATGCTCCCATAAAGGGGGAGGATAAGGCTAGAACAAGGTGCTTGTAAATAACTATGCCAACTCCAAGTATGAGTATTGCACTTCCCCATTTCCCGACTTGCCGAACTGCATCTTGTCCAAAGTCAAATGTCCATAAGCTAATGATAAATTCAGAAATGGGGGTGGAGTAGTAGTAGGCTATAAAAATGATGAAAATTCCTATGAGCAAACTAATGATTGCTGGGATGTAGAAAAAAGAATATAAATTGTACTCTCTGATTAGTTTACCGGCTGTGGCATAACTTTTTATTGCTCTGAAAAATTCTTTAAGAAACATCGTTTAATTCAGTATGACTAATTTTTCATATTTTTCTGCTTTTTCTCCTGATTCATTTACAATTTTTACTTTATACACATAAACTCCACGTCCTATTTTGTCGCCAAAATCATCGGTGCCGTTCCAAGTGATTCCGTCTATGCGGTAACCGTTGGAGGTAACTCTTCTGTTGATGGTTTTTACCAGTTTGCCCGAAATGGTAAAGATTTGAATTTGCACATCTAAGAAATCGCAAACTTGATTGTGTTCAAAGGAAAAGTCGGTTTTGGTGGTAAAGGGATTGGGATAGTTTAAAATATGAGTAAGTGCTATTTTTTCATTTTTGGCTACAATAAACTCTATTTCTTCTTTGTTGGAGTTATTATATACGTCCCATACTTTTAGGCTCAAGGTGTGGTTTCCTTCTTTTAATTTGCTAAAAGGATAAACAATTTTTCCGCTTTTATAGGTGTCTAAATCCGATTCGTAATAATCGTTTAAAAGTATCGATTTTGTCGTGTTTCTATCCAAAACAGCTTCTATGTTATGTCCTATTCCATTTCCAACGGTATTGATTCCGTTTTTGTCAAATACTTTGGCATAAAGCGATGGATTTTCATCGGTTGTTCCTCCTGAAACAAATTTTTCGTTGTTCATATAAAGAGAAATCATTGGAGGTTCATTGTCTGCTTGGGCGGTAGTATCTATTCCTCCGATTATAGCTTGTTCATTATAACCGTTGGCATCAATCACACCATTTTGTGCATAGTAACTGATTCTGCCGTTGCCATAATTCAGGGCTATGTCTTTCGGAACGATAAACTCGATTGAAAACGCACCGTTTTTAACGGTAGCTTTACCTTTATAGATTAAATTCTTCCACATAGTAAAGTCAGCTACATAAGAGTCGGAGTTGTTAGCAAGCGTTCTCAATTGTGCTTTTTTATCAAAGACTTTCACCGAAACTGTACCGTTAAATTGGTTCATCAATTGGTTAGAATTGTCTTCTATATGTCCTTTGATGCTAACTTTACTTAGTGCAGAAAGTGTATCTAAATCAGCTTGTACCGATATACCATTGATGGAGTCTGTTTCTATTTGATAAGTTGGCATAGCCAAACGAACAGCTGGGTCTCCCAATAGGGCAAACTTACGGTAGTTTACATCGCCGTTCGATATTCCGTATTTATTTTTTGTCCCTTTATAAATATCGCCAAAGCGTTGAGGAAGTCCGTTTAGTTTATCGAAAACCGTATCGTAAAATATACTGTTTAATAGAGTATTACTTGATGAATAAACAAGTCGGACAGTAGTAAACATTCCTATTGCTCCACCGTTGGGGTTTAGGATAACATATTCTCCGGCAGAGGTACGGTCGTGGTCATCGAAACGGCTGAACTCACAAGTTGCAGTCATAAATACCGGTAGGGCAAGTAAATTTGTCCACGCTTTAATGGTTGGTACGTCAAGGTAACGTTCGTGTCCTAAACCAACTTCGCCACCATGCCCGATATAATTTACCAACAAAGCTCCTTTTTGCACATTTTCTTTTAAGGCTTCTTGAGCACCATAGTTTCGATTACCTCCGGCAGAAGTAGTTTCTTTATAGGAGTCCGCATGGATTTTGATAATGTTGATTTCCGGGTGCAACAATTCAATTTTGGCACACATAATTTCAATATCGTTGAAGTAGTGGTTGTTATCTTGGTCATCACTCATTTGCACGGTTTGATTTCGCCAATCTTTTAAGATGCTTGCATCTTTGGTATTAGAACAATGGTCGGGGGCAAGTGTTTGGGCAACGGTAGGGTCGCTGTATATTTTTACTTTTCTCACCATGTCATTTGCTTCTTGCAAAGTTTTTACCGGAAGTCTTCCGATGGCTACATCCAGTAAATCCGTGGCGTTCATACCTGCATTGTCGGCTAGTATAGCGAAATAATCGTCAGAAGTGTAGGAAGATGTTTTGGATAACGTTTCTTTCGATTCATACGTAGGGATAAAATTCTTATTGTGCTTCATCAGGTTACGATTATCATAAGAACCGTCGCCCATTAACAGACAATATTTTGGAATCGTAGATGGATTGTTTCCGGCACGTTTATAAAACATTCGTAAAAATGTTTTAATAGCCGTAGCATCACGCATTCCAGACGAAAATTCATTGAATACCTGCTCAGTCGTAACAGTATGTACACTCAATCCTTCCGATTGATGAAAATTTGCTAAATCAGTAGAAGCAGATAAAAATTGAGGAGCGGAAATGATTATCATATCGGCATAAGGAAGTGCGTGCAAGTTTTGATATTCTATTTTTTGAAAAAATACAGGAGTCAGAAAATTATCATTTTTAAATGCGATAAACTCCCGTAACGAGTCGCTGTTTATTTTAAAGGACAGTAAATTTCCCGAACGTGTAAAATCAACAGATTGAACGGATGTGGGACTAGTAATTTCCCAAATATGATCAACAGGATGCTGTTCGTTTAAGAAAAATTCAGCTACATTTCCGTTTCCGACTGAACTTAAATCTCTAAAAGCCATTTGTTCGCCACTCATTATGAGTTGTCGTCTGGCATTGATTTCAATAAAATCCAACCAACCTTTAGAAGAAGGGATACCGCTTTTATTAAAGGTAACAGAGAGACTTGTATGATCTGAATTTTGTTTGAGTTTAAACTCTTTAATTTGAGCGCGGGCATAAGGACTGTAAGTTCCGTTTCCCGAAGGCGTCGTTAAATTAGGTAACTGATAAGAAGAAAAAGAATTGCTCACCGTATAGTAAGGAGAAGTACTAATAGAACTGATTAATGTACGAATACGCACGCGAATAGAATCGGAACTCACAATATTAGGAAAAGCAAAGTTGTAAGAATAAGTCGTCTGCACGTCAAACAAGTCGCCGTACCATTCTCTGCCTCCTTTACCTAAATTAAATTTTTCATCTTCTATATATTGAAAATCATTAAACTCCGTAATACTGTGTGTAGTAGCGTTGGTAGAAAGTGGTGCAGAGCCAATACGTTTAGCCGTTCCCGAAGGATTAATATTGATGAAGTAATACGAAGTATCACAATACAAATTAATCTGATGTGTAAATTTATTATTGTCGTTCTTTATTTGATGAGCATCTCTACCATAGAAAAGAATATAATCTTCGGGGTCAAATTTTCCATCGTTTTCCCCTTTAACGTAGATAGCGTTTTTCAATACATCATCCGGACGATATTCGTTGTTGTTTTCCGGTAACATACCAAAGCCATTCCCGTAAATATTGATAGAATTAGGAGAAATATTATCGATGTCAATTCCCAAATCTTTCAAATAATTGTAGTCAATCTTATAGATTCCATTTTTTGTTACCCCAATTTTATACCAATCCCCCGAACCGTTTTGAAATACAGAATTTTGAGCAAAAGCTTTATTATACGAGTTGTTTTTGTGCGAATAGTGAATCGTTCCCAAAAAAGAAACCAACTTTTCATACTGTCCTGCTGAAGAGTTATAACGAACAGGAACAAGACTCAGCAGTAAATAGTTCCTTTTGCGGTCAGAGGGAAACAACACTTCAAATTTGAAATCATTACCGATAGTTTCAGTAGAAAAACAAGGAGCATCAGCCGTAATTGGCTCAACCTGAATTGCCGAAACCACAAATTCACCTTGATTTCCTTTTACCTTGTAGTTAAAATAGATTTTAGGAACATCGTTCTCCAAATCCCAAAATCCTTTTACAGGAAGCGGACAATTACCGACTTTTTCTTTTAGCTGAATTTCATTGGTTTTCCAAGTCAACTGCTCTTGAATTGTTAAACTTTGAGCAAAAAGCGAATAAGTATTCCCCAAAAGAAAGAAAATACTTATAAGTAGAGTAAGACTAAAATTTACGTTGTTATTCATAAGTGGCTAGTAAATATATACAAATAAGTTAAGGGCGTTACCCCAAAACGACAAAAAACATCAGTTATTGCATAACCGATTTTTTTCTCTTTTTGAGGTCGGGCTATCACTACTCACTCTTTTGGTTTGCATATATGCAACAAACCAAAAGGAGTTCAAACACGCCGTTCTATCCCTAACGCGAGACAGGTGGGTGCAAAGAAAACGGAGTTTAGTTTTCTTAGACGATGAAAAATTCTTTTGCTTATGCT
>JALWSJ010000245.1 GCA_026993705.1 Flavobacteriales bacterium | reverse complement strand
TTTTTGATTCATTCGTCTTCCTTTATTATCTCCTCTTCAAATTTCAGAGTATCTATAATTAAGTTTTGTCTGTCGGAAGTGTTTTTTCCCATATAGAAAGTCAATATTTCTTCGATGCTTTGGTCTTTTTCGACAAGAACAGGCTCTAAGCGTATATTTTCGCCGATAAAGTGCTTAAACTCGTCAGGGGATATTTCTCCCAGACCTTTGAAACGGGTAATTTCGGCACTTTTCCCTAATTTTTCGATGGCTTCTTTTCGCTCTTCTTCCGAATAACAGTAGAATGTTTCCTTTTTATTTCGCACACGAAACAAGGGGGTTTGCAAGATTTTTACATGTCCTTTCTTTACTAAATCGGGAAAAAATTGCAAGAAAAAAGTAAGCAACAGCAGACGAATATGCATACCATCAACATCCGCATCGGTGGCTATGATTACATTATTATAACGAAGATTTTCTAATCCGTCCTCTATATTTAAAGCGGCTTGAACTAGGTTAAATTCTTCATTTTCGTAAACCACTTTTTTGGTTAACCCGAATGAATTTAAGGGTTTTCCACGCAAACTAAAAACGGCTTGAGTAGCAACATCTCTAGACTTGGTAATTGAACCGCTGGCAGAATCTCCCTCGGTGATAAACAAGGAAGTTTCTTCTCTTCTTTCGTTTTTCAGGTCGTTGAAATGAATTTTACAATCCCGCAATTTTTTATTGTGCAAATTTGCTTTTTTTGCCCGTTCTCTAGCTAATTTTCTAATTCCGCTAAGCTCTTTACGTTCTTTTTCGGATTGTTTTATTTTATTTTCGAGGACTTGAGCTACTTCAGGATTTCTATGCAGGTAATTATCCAACTTTTCTTTGAGGAAATCCATAATGAAGGCTCGAACGGTTTTGCCTCCGGGCTCAATTTCCTGAGAACCCAATTTTGTTTTTGTTTGTGATTCAAAAACAGGTTCCATTACCTTGATGCTAATGGCTGCAACAATGGATTGACGAATATCTACAGCTTCATATTTCCCATAAAAATCTTTTATCACTTTGGCAATCGACTCTCTAAAAGCACTTTGATGTGTTCCTCCTTGGGTGGTATGTTGTCCGTTGACAAAAGATGAGTAATCTTCTCCGTAACTTCTAGTATGTGTGAAAGCCACTTCGATGTCCTCGCCTTCCAAATGGATAATCGGATAGAGCGGGTCGCCGTCCATATTATTCTCCAACAGGTCTTTAAGCCCGTGTTTGGAATGGAATTTTTTGCTGTTAAAATAAATAGACAAACCTCTATTCAAATAGCAATAATTCCAAAAGAGTTTTTCTAAATAGTTATTTTTGTAGGTGTAATTTTTAAAGATTTCATTATCTGGGATAAACTTAACGTAAGTTCCGTTTTCTTTATCCGTATCTTCTAAGTCTGACTCACGAATCAATACTCCTCTTTCAAATTCTGCGGTTTTCTTTTTCTTTTCACGAAAAGATTGCACCTTAAAATAGGAAGACAAAGCATTCACAGCCTTTGTACCCACACCATTTAACCCTACTGATTTTTTAAACGCTTTAGAATCGTATTTACCACCGGTATTCATTTTAGAAACAACCTCCACCACTTTTCCAAGCGGAATACCACGCCCAAAATCACGAACGGAAACAGAACCGTCTTTCAGCTTTACGATAATTTTTTTTCCGTTCCCCATCACAAACTCATCAATGGAGTTATCCATCACCTCTTTTACCAAGATATAAATACCATCATCAGCTGACGAACCATCACCTAGTTTACCAATATACATTCCGGGACGCATACGAATATGCTCCTTCCAATCTAACGACCGTATATTATCTTCTGTGTATTCTACTTTTTCTGACATTGAAACGTTACTTCTGTAAAACTAAATGATTGGCTCTCTATTTTTGGACTCCGATTTATAACCAAAACGATATAACTTATCAAAAATAGTAAAAAAGACACTTATTACGCACTTTCTTTCTATGATTTATCCACAAAACTACTGTTAATACCATTACTCAAGATTATTAGGGCGTTCCCCCACTCAACAAAAACAACATATCGCTCTCGCGAAACTTTGTTTTTGCAGATTGGGGTCGGGCTATCCGCTATATCTTTTGCCCTCCAAAAGGAGGGAAGGCAAAAGGATGCCACTCCTATCCCTAACGTGAACGAAATTGGCGGATAGAAAGTGAATTTTTGGTTTCTTAGGCAATGAATAAAAATTTTGCATAGCCCTAGCTATGGAAAATTTTTATGAAGAAGGATAAGAAATCAAAAAACGCTTTGTACCGTCTATTTTGTTCGCGTTAGGGATACTCCAACTAACGTAAAAATAAAATACTGATAATCAAATAATTATAAAATAGCTGGTATTTTTACGTTAGCATCAAAACTCAACTGTTTTTCACAGTCGCTTAATGATCCCTAACGCGGACGGAATGGGAACTAAGAAAGTAAATTTTAGTTTCGTTAGAGCCAAAAAAACTCTGATTAAAAAAAAATAATACTCTGTAAATCCAAACGTTACAAAACAAGAAGTAAACTTTCATTAAATTATTTTACAAAAAAAACTGTTTTTTAATTGCTTAATAAAAAAAAGTATTTATCTTTGCACCCGTTCTTTAATGAATACCTAATTAAATTTAGGGCGATTAGCTCAGTTGGTTCAGAGCACCTGCCTTACAAGCAGGGGGTCGTAGGTTCGAATCCTACATCGCCCACAAAAAGTTTCTTCTAAACGGGAACTAAAAAAAACAGTTTAGGGCGATTAGCTCAGTTGGTTCAGAGCACCTGCCTTACAAGCAGGGGGTCGTAGGTTCGAATCCTACATCGCCCACTTTCATAACAAAAAAGGGAAATTATTTTTATAGTTTCCCTTTTTTTTGTTCTCTAAAATTCTACTGTTACTCGATTAGTTTTTTCATCGTAAGTTATATTTCGTACTACTTTTAGAATCCCCCGAAATCTATTATCTTCCTCAATCTCTAATATAGCTCTGTTTATATTATCGATATGTTTTGATTTTGATTGTTTAATAATCATGAAATACCTACTTGTTCCAAGTCCGGAATATACAACACTTATACTTTTAACCGGAATTAATAGACAATTTACCAATTCTTTAACCCTTGATTCTATTTGCTTTACTACATTCTTACCTCTGTTTGTATGCTGGTAAATAATTATCGATTTACCCGCCCTAAACGTATCTCGAATTTCATCATAAAACACGTATTTCACGGCATTAGAACTCAATTTACCACAAGATTTAACTTCAAGTCCGTTATCAGGATCATAAAAAATAACATCACATGACTCTAACTGTTTCAAACTCTTATCATGCCATATATACCTATATGTTCCAGATGATATTAATTCAGAAAAAAAATATGTATTAGAAGGTAAAATATTAAATCTTTCAACAAAAGAAATACATCTCTTTCCTGACTTTAAAAGTTCTTGCAATTTCTTAAAAAGTTCCGAATCAACATTTGAATAAATAGATGATTCGGCATTTTCATGTAAATAGCTTGTGAATTTCCCATCATTATTATCCTGATTATCAAAATCATCCGGAACAAGACACCAATTTACACCTAAGTGTAATTTATCTCCGCATAGTTTTTTCAGAAGTAAATATTTTCCAAAATCACCTTTATCTCCAATATACTTATTTTGCATTTTATTTAAATGTTTCAATTTGCAGACCTAAGGCATACAATGATTCATTCAAAAAGATATTATATTCCTTTAACTTAAATCCAGCTTTTTGAAAAATTTGTTTTTCCTGATATGAAAGTAACATTACCACTCCGAAAAAATTAACCCACAATATAGGTTTATCTTTTGAATATACTACAAAAAAACTCATTACCATAGTTTCTTTTAACTCTTTCAGCCAGGTTTCTTTTAACTCAAATAGAACATGAGCATCTATTTTATACTTAAAACAGACGGAAATATAATCATTTTTAATCAAAAAAGGACTCATTGATATTGTTACATCAACAGGTTGACAATTATAAAAATGGTCTGGTTCTCTACTTAATAATTCTTTTGTTTTGATGCGACATTCCTTATCGGTATTACAAAGGACACCTTCAACAACTTCAATAAAATCTCCATACTCCTCGATATATGGAAGAAGGGTTTCCCATTTTGATAAATCATCGTATAGAAAAGGGGAGTCTTCAATATAGAATTTTTTCATATAATTATATTAGTAAATTGCAAACTCATCCATATAGCAAGATTATTCTATTTATTGGTTAACTATTACCAAAAAACTAAAACTTTAATTATCTGACTATACATCCAGATAAACAAAATTACAATAACACAAAATACTTAACCAAAGTACGTTCATTAATTATACAGCCCCCTCTTTACTTCATATATTTTTAAACATCGTGATTAACACTACAATTACTAAAAAAATAATTCGGTTATACTTTGCTTATACAATAAACTAATGGTATTGATTTATATTATTTTGACACACAATATCCTTGAACTGTAACAAATATAAATTTTACTACCAAAACAACAAAGAGGTTAAAAGATTAATTATCCACATTTGCATATACTAATTCCTACTCCAAAGCAAAACGAAACGCTACTATTTATAGTGTTTTACTTTGATAAACTCAGAATTAAGCGTCAATTCTCTAATTAAAAAACTTCTATATTTCAAGACTATATTAACACCTCAGCTTTTTATAACATCCCCTTGAATAATTCGGGCAAACTCTTTTAGTTAATCTACCACATCGTAATATTTGCTAAATTTGAACAGGTAGAAACCTAAAAACAAAATACACTGAGTGATAAGCAACCAACCTAAAGCAGTTGCTCCTTCTTGTATCTTATCCATTCCATTCCATTAATCGCCAGTTGAATTGAGAATGCCATAAGAAATGCGTAAACTGCAACAGGGCAAAATCATACTTTTATATTTAAAACTTTAAGTAGATATTCTTCATTCCATCCAGCTTTAAGTCTTTTCCCAGCGATACCCTGTTTTACTGTTTTTTCATTTTTTAAAAGATTTAAAGCAAT
>JALWSJ010000244.1 GCA_026993705.1 Flavobacteriales bacterium | reverse complement strand
CACAAAAACGCAAAGAAAACAAAGGAGCATTTTATAGTTTAGATTTGGTGAAGTAATGGGGAGGAGAAAAAAAAAGAGAAATAGAGAACCTGAACAAGAGGATGCATCATACACGGCTTTAAAGATTTTGTGTATAATGAGTTTTATCGGTTTTATTATTTCCATGCTGGTAGATACAGGAAATTATATATCGTTTAGTAGTGTAGAGGAAATGAAAACAGCTACTAATCAAATTCCTTATGAGCAGATAGAAACGCAATTAGAGCAATGGGCAGAAATAGGAATTGATGTTACCGATAAAGGTTTAAATAGGATTGCAACCATGTATGCCATTAGAACATTGATTGATGTTTTGGCAATGGTCGGTGTTGTTTTTATGTTCTACCGAATTAGAGTCGGATACTACATTTACGTTTTATTTCAGTTTTTATACGTATTCGTTCCTTTTTTATTTTTTGGCAGTTTAGCGTTATTTGTCGTACCTTACAGCTCTGTTGCAATAACGCTTATTTATGTGGCGTTATTCACTTCTCAACAAAAAAACTTACACGATGACCGAAGATAAAGAAGAACACGTAGAAGTTCCGAAAGAAATTTCTATTTTAAAAAGAAATTTACGATTGCTAAAAAGAATCATATTTGGAAAGAAAAAACCGCCGTTGTTTTTAAGAGTGGTTTCTATATTGGCAATTGTTTGGAGTTTATTGACAATTATAGCACTGCTTTCTATATTGGCTCTTCTTCTTTTTAGTTCTGACGTTGCAGTGGTAGCTGATTTACAAGCAATAGATTTAAAATTTTATATATCTTACGCTGGCTTGCATCTGGTAACTGTTTTGGCAGTTATATTAATGTGGCGACAAAAGATTTTCGGGTATTATTTATTTATCCTGACTAATTTATTGATGCCGTTTTGGGTGTCCTTCTTTCTTCCTGTATTTCGATTCAATGTGTATTTTTTAATTCCTTCTGGAGCGTTTATTTTTCTGTTTGGGATTTATTTTTGGGTACTCAAATTGAAACACAAAAAAGAGGAGGAAAAGAAAGAATTACCAGAAGATAACCAAGAAAAAGAACAGATAGAGCAGTAAAATATGCGATATTTTTTGCAAATAGCCTACAACGGTAAAGATTTTCACGGTTGGCAAATCCAACCCAATGCCAATACCGTACAAGCGGAAATGATAAAGGCTTTATCGACTTATTTTTGTCAAGATATATATTGTATAGGCTGCGGAAGAACCGATACAGGAGTACATGCCAAAGATTTTTATTTGCATTTTGACGTTCCTTCTTCTTTAGATTTATCTAATGCTGTTTATCGTTTAAATAGAATTTTACCATTTACAATTGTAGTAAAAGACATTAAGAACGTTAGAGAAGATTTACACAGCAGATTTGATGCTCTTTCTCGCACCTATGAATACCATATTCATACACAAAAAAATCCTTTTTTATTAGAAGGTTCACTGTTTTATCCCTATCCGTTAAACATCGAGTTAATGAATGAAGCCTGTAAGATTTTATTTGAATTTTCAGATTTCACTTCCTTTAGCAAAGTACATTCCGATGCCAAGACGAACATATGTAAAATCATGCAAGCCGAGTGGAAAACAACCGAAAATGGCTTGGTATTTACCATTAAAGCCGACCGATTCTTACGAAATATGGTTAGAGCCATAGTTGGAACGATGCTAAAAGTAGGGCAGGAGCAAAAGACAATAGAAGAGTTCAGACAAATTATCGAGCAAAAAGACAGAGGTAAAGCAGGTAAATCGGTTGACGGAAAAGGATTGTATTTATCTAAAGTAGATTATGGAGAACAATTGCAATAGTATAATGTTTATTTAGGGCGTTTCCCCGATTTACAAAAGAAACGTTTCGCGGTAGCGATATGTTTCTTTTGTAAATCGGGGTCGGGCTATCACTACTCGCTTTTTTTGCTTGCAAACAGCAAGTAAGCAAAAAAGAGCTCAAACACGCCGTTCTATCCCTAACGCAACGAAAAAGAAATCATAAACAAAATCAGAGAATAAAAACAAAAATCAGTTAGAAATTATATACCTTAGCGATAACCAATACTTTATTCATTGAACAACAAGAGAAAAATAAAAAAAGTCGTAATAAGTCTAGTTACTTTAGGTTTGCTCTATGGATTTTATTACCTGTATGTAAGATTACCAATTATTAACGGTTACGCAGCAAAAAATGTATGTTCCTGTGTTTTTCTTGCTGAAAGAAACTTAAACGATGTAGAAGAAAACGAGCTAAATTTTTCATTTCTAAAATACACCACCAACAAGGTAGATACAATTCATAAAACCGTTACTAGCAGTTTTTTTGGTTTGCGACCTAAAACAGCTTATTACAATACTTCTTTAGGCTGTGCGTTAATCAACAATAAAAAAAACGCATCTAATTTTACAAATTACAAATTCACATCCGACAAAAGCCATATTCTTCCCTTTACATTTGTAAACAAAGATGATCCAAAATTAAAGTTGATAGGAGATGCACATTTCATAGAAAATGAAAACAAAGTTGTAAAGAATACGACGGCTTTACTCATTATTCACCACGATACCATTAAATACGAAAGATACGACAAAGGATTCCACGCCGAAAGTCGTATGTTAGGTTGGTCAATGGCAAAAAGCATAACCAGTACTTTAGTCGGAATACTTGCAAATAAAGGAATAATCCATAAAGAAGATAAAGTCAACGAGCCAAAATGGAACAATGATGAACGAAAAGAAATAACTTGGAATAATCTTTTACAAATGACAGCTGGATTAGAATGGGAAGAAAATTACGGCTCAATTTCAAGCGTAACACAAATGCTCTACGACTCTGACGATGTTTACGCTTCCGCAACAGATTGCCCTTTAGCTTATAAACCAGGTACATACTTTGAATATTCTTCTGGTACAACAAATATTCTTTCCGGACAAATTAAAAAACTATTTTCAACTATAAAGGCGTATTGGCGTTTTCCTTACGAGGAATTATTCTATCCCATAGGAGCAGAAAGTATGCTTTTGGAAACCGACCCTAAAGGAACATTTATAGGTTCTTCTTATGCGTGGGCGACTGCCAAAGACTGGGCAAAATACGGAAGGTTATACCTGAAAAACGGAAATTGGAATGGCAAGCAAATTCTTTCTAAAGAATGGATAGAATACACAACAACCCCAGTTCAATCATCAAAAGGAAGATATGGAGCACAATTTTGGTTGTCCACACCAACAGAATTTCCAGATGTCCCTCAAGATATGTACTTTGCTGATGGTTTTCAAGGACAACGAATATTTATTGTTCCGTCAAAAGATTTACTCGTTATTCGTTTTGGATTGTCTTCTAAAGGTACACCTGATTTCAATCAATTATTGAAAGAAATTATTCAAACTTTAGAACATTAATGAAGAAAATGATTCCTTACCTGTTTAATGCGTTACTAAATTTTGGAGCTCTTGGGATTTACTACGTTTTCCCCTTTTTTACATTTAGTTATGATGAGGCTATAGGCTTTTATTTTCAAGACGCTACTTTTCATTTACAAGTGCTTACAGCTATGGCACTTATCTATTTTTTTGCACAAAATATTCTAATCGCAAAAAAAGGGGAGCAAGCCAAGATTATTCAGTTCATACAACACATAAAAGAACAGCAATTAACTTCCGAGGATTGGAAAAACATTCGGTATGCAGTTGTTAAGTTCTTTTTTATACCTCTCATGTTACCATCAGCACTCATTTATTTTGATTTATTAAAACAATTATGGGGTACTCCACAGCACTTCTCCGATTGGATAGATTATTTCAATAATTATATTTTTGTATATATTGTCTATTTTGTTTCAGCCGTAACATTGGCTTTTTATGCCTTTGGATATTTGGTAGAATCAAAGTACCTAAACAGTGAAGTAAAATCAGTTGATAAAACAGTATTGGGGTGGGGTGTTCTGCTTATTTGTTACGTGCCTTTTTTTGTAGTTGTAACAAGATATATTCCTTTCCCAACACAAGATTTTACTTTTTTTATAAACAGAGAAATCACCTTTTTCGTTCGTTTGGCTTTAGCGTCGTTATTATTTTCTAAAATGTACGTGGTTTCTTTGTTAGGTGCAAAATGTTCTAATTTAACCAACAGAGGTATCGTTACTCATGGAGCATATAAATACATACGCCATCCTCATTATTTAGTAAAACTATTAATTTGGTGGTTAACTTTTATCCCTTTTGGCATACCTCATTTATGGGCGTTTGGAGCTATGTTCTTTTGGACAGTTGTTTACTTCCTAAGAGCAATAACCGAGGAAAAACATCTTTCTCATGATGAAGTTTATCGAACTTACAAGAAAAAAGTCAAATGGATGTTTATCCCTTATGTATTATGATACTCAAGTTTTCAACTTATCGAATAACAGAAACATGTCCTCTTTTTCGATGTTCATTTCCGAATACATCTACACATTTTAGTTTCCAAACATAAGCATCTTCTTGTACTGGAATACCTTTATAGGTTCCATCCCAAGGACGAATATCATCAGTGAAGTATATCAATGTTCCCCAACGGTCAAAAATCATAAATTCGATTCCTTGTTTTCTTATACCGTATGCTTTAAAGAAAAACTCATCATTATCGCCGTCACCGTTAGGAGAAAAAGCATTCGGAACAAACAATGAAATAACAGGTTTAACAATAACAGGATGAACAACCGTATCCATACATCCGTTTATGGTTTCTACAGCTAGTTGCACATAATATTTTCCCGTATCAGGATAGATATGATGATTAACTTCAAAATCATTGTAAAGTGTTCCGTCTCCCATATCCCAATAATAATAATAATCTGCACCTATAGCCTCATTATAGAATGTGAAGTTTTCCATGTACATATCCATCGTGTCATATTCTACACTAAACTCAGCAACAGGATTATGCCACGATGTAATGTAATCACTTTTAGTAAGTGTATCTGAACAGCCAAGATCATTTGTAAGCGTACGGTGAAGTACGTCTTGTAAGATGATTAAAATACACTGACTTTTGTACCTAAACAAAAAAATAGA
>JALWSJ010000243.1 GCA_026993705.1 Flavobacteriales bacterium | reverse complement strand
CGACAAAACAATCAAGCCCAAAATAAAATACTGAGCCTTAATAGCTATACTCGTACTGATATACGCAATCGTAACAATTGCCAATAATGACAACGAACCTACAATTCTAAGGTGATTAATCGTAATTGTTTCTATCCCCAAGCCATCCTTCATCACCAACAAAGCACTCTCCGCAAACCCAATAAGATACAACGAAATACTCAAAGCCGTTGCCACAAAAATCGTAATACCAATCGCTCCCCCAATCGGAAAACCTAGGCTACGAGAAAGCATATAATAAATTCCACCCGCCTTAATTTTTTTATCCGTAGCAATAGACGACACACTCAGACCCGTAGTCAAAGACACCACATGAGCCAACAAAATAATAAAAATAACCGTCCCAAGAGTACCCGCATTACCAACTACCCAGCCGAGTCGCATATACATGATAACCCCAAGAATAGTAAGTATAGACGGAGTAAAAACCCCACCAAAAGTTCCAAATTTCCCTTGTTTAGACATATCCCTTTTTTTACAACTTTCTAAAATAAGTATTTTATTGAAACAAAGTGATAATATGTTAGATTATTATGATTTGGGCGTTCCCCTACAAATAAAAAAAGAGCATACCCTTGCAGGGAACGCTCTTTTTTTATTTGTAGGGTCGGGCTATCCGCTATATCTTTTGGTTTGCATAAAGCAAACAAACCAAAAGGATGCCGCTCCTATCCCTAACGCAGTTGAGATAAGTGCAAAGAAAATGGAATTTAGTGTTCTTATACTATGAAAAATAAATTTGAATACCCTCCTATGGGAATTTATTTAGTTCATTAATCTCCGATAGCCATCCAATTAACATGATACCCATAAGCTGACGCAGCACTAGTCGTAACAGCTGAACCACCAACATAACCATATAAATACACTCTAAAACCTGTAGGTGTAGGCATATAAATTGAAGTACCTCCGGTAGTCTCCCAATGCCCACTAGTTCCTCCAATACTAGTAATATATCTAGGGGTGTTAGTAAAACTACAACCACTTGTATTTACATCAATATAAATACCATTTGGAGAATAATAAACCCACCCGGAACCTGGAGTTGTACTACCGGAACATATTCTCTTATAAGTACCGTTAGACGCCTCTTGAACCGGTCCTACCTCCCACGTTCCTTTACCAGTAGCATCTGAAGTTAATATCTTACGATTACCTTGCGTTCCATCCACTATTTTCACAGAACCTTGTACTTCTAATTTTTCTGTAGGAGTTAAGGTACTAATCCCTACATTACCTGTCCCCTTTACTACCAATTGAGATGTCGAATTGTTAACTACATTAAATATATTTGTACCAGAGCTAGATAAAGACATATTATCTTTTTGTATTACATATATACCTGTGTTAGAAAATCCAGCATCAGTTCCCCCAATAAACGCTCCTTCTGTATTAGATAAGCCATTAAAGTTTTTTGTCGCAGTAAGAACCCGTTGTGAGGTACTTTCTATTATTTCTAGTTTAGAAGTTGGGGTTGTAGTACTTATACCTATGTTACCATTTTGTTGCATCACCATTTTAGCTCCCGTAATACCAGAACCAACATTTGAGTTAAAATAAAAAGTATTGTTATCCAAGCTAGAATTTCCAAATTCCCATTTTCCAACTGAATTTTCCATCAGTCTAAAAAATTGATGTAATCCAGTACCTCCATCTAACTGAACATTAACATTACCAAGAGAAGAAAATCTAGCTAATGATTCTGATGATGCTTGAGAACGTACATCAAGAGAAAAAACAGGGGTTAGTACACCTATTCCAACTTTCCCTTGCGTAAAAATATCATCATTAATACTCGTTGGAGGAGAAGTAGTTCCTACTTTATACCAATCGTGGTCAACTAATGAACTCAAATCAACCGTTTCACTTGTGCCATTTTGAATACCAATGGTTAACGTAGTTCCTGATAATCCGGAACCACTAATGTTTTGGTTATCGGTATTGTCTAAATAACCACTTAAATCTACCGGTGTTCCGTCATTCGTTAAGGAAAGTGTATTTCCTGTTAATGACAAATCTTGATTGTCTGTTCCTGCATTATCCGTTACCCACGTATAAGTTCCGCTACCGTTTGTTGATAGCACTTGTCCATTTGTTCCACCAGATGGCAATTCTATTTCATTGGTTGGGTCGCTATCTGCATCATTTATAGAGAAAGTTGTTCCTGTACCACCACTTATATTTACCGTTACGTTACTTCCTGCTATTGTATTGCTTAAATTTTGACTATCGGTATTATCCAGATAACCACTTAAATCTACTGGTGTTCCGTCGTTTGTTAAGGAAAGTGTATTTCCAGTTAATGACAAATCTTGATTATCTGTTCCTGCATTATCCGTTACCCACGTATAAGTTCCGCTACCGTTTGTTGATAGCACTTGTCCATTTGTTCCACCAGATGGCAATTCTATTTCATTGGTTGGGTCGCTATCTGCATCGTTTATTGAGAAAGTTGTTCCTGCACCTCCACTTATATTCACTGTAACGTTACTTCCTGCTGTAGTATTACTTAAATTTTGACTATCGGTATTATCCAAATAACCACTTAAATCTACCGGTGTTCCGTCATTGGTTAAAGATAAAGTGTTTCCTGTTAGTGATAAATCTTGATTATCAGTATTATCCAAATAAGGTGTTAAATCAATATTAGTAGGTGTACCATTATTGGTTATCGTTAAGATATTCGTCGTTGTATTCAAACTCAAATCTTGTATTTCGTTATTAGGGTCGCTGTCGGCATCGTTAAGTAACGCCGTTAAATCTACGGTTTGAGAATTTCCGTTTTGAATACCTACAGTTAAAATATTTGTAGAAGCATCAAATGCAAGGTTTTGAATATTTTGATTATCCGTCCCTGCGTTATCGTTTACCCACGTATAAGTTCCGCTTCCATTAGTAGAAAGCACTTGTCCGTTTGTTCCGCCTGTGGGTAGTTCGATTTCGTTAGTTGGGTCAGAATCACCATCTGTAACGGTCAATGGGTTACCGGTAGTTCCATCTCCCGAAATGTTCGTGCCTGAGGTTTGTACAACTTGCGTTCCCCAATTATCTCCTGAACCGCTACCAACTTGTACCCATTGGGTTCCGTCCCAATAGAAAAACAGGTTCATATCTTTATCATAAACCATCATGCCGTTATCGGGAAGAGCTAGTGCTGTTCCTAAGGTGTTTCTAGCAACGGTAGTTAAACGAGGGATTAATATACCTTTGTTGTCGGACTGTATGTCTAACATAGCATTGGCGTTTGGATTTTGCCCTGTGTTGTTGATGGCAATACCTCCATTTTGAGCCATTGCTCCCAATGAAGTAAATAGACTGAGGGAGATGAGTGTTTTTTTCATAATGCTAGATTTTATTGTTTATGCGTAAAAATTATTTATTCTAAAATATGATTATAAACCTATATAAGTAATGAAATTAATTGCCGCTGTAGCCCTTGTAGTATTTCCGTGAGTAGTAATACCTGTTGTTGTATTTGAATTACAAATATCTTCTCCCAATTTCCCTTTTCCGTTCTGAAAAGCAATACACCAAGCTCCCCTAAAGTAATCAGCCCCTTCATCTACAATTCTTTTACTTTGCATCACTTCACGCAAAGCTGTTTTTAAGTTAGAAGACAACACATTTGAACCCGCAATACTAGGAGCATCGTAAGTATTTACAATTAAAATATTTCCCCCATTGTTGTATGAATTAATTGCCGTTGCTAAATTATCATGTTGAATAAACCCACCACCATACAAATCATAACTCTGACTAAATATAACATTTCCATTCGTTCCACTAATTACAGTGAGTGTTGCTCCCCTTGAAGAGCAAGAAACCTGAACGCCATTAACATATACACATCTGTCTCCAGCAGCAGAACTTACCCCATATCCGGCAGAGAAGACATTTGCTACTATTTCTTTTTTATTTGTCTCACCTAATCTCCTCCAAAAAGAACCATCAAAATAATAATAACCAGCATAAACTAAGTTTGAACCAGAACCAGCATTAGCAGTATTGTAAACTAAAAGCCCCGTTGCTGGAGAAGGAATAGTTGCTACATCATTTACACCTGTTAAAGCAACTCTAGGTGGCAGAAATCCTTTATTTGAACTATACATATCCAATAGAGCCGAATTATTAGGGGTAGTTGTTCCTATTCCTGTATTTCCAGTTTGTAAGTCTATCGTCAATCGTTCCGGATGTCCAATGTGCACCTTTTTGGCATAGGAATTAATAACGTTTCCTCCCTGAGGATTATAATAATTATAACCAGCGATATAAACACCTGTGTTGTCCCACCCTTGATATGTTCCTATTAAATGGTAGACAGAATCGTGTGTCGGACCTTTTGTTTTCAATACAGCATCCCAAGATTCTATTATTTCACTCCCAATAACATGCAGTTTTTCTACTGGTATTGCTGTCCCAATCCCCACTCTTCCCTGTGTAAATATATCATCATTAATATTAGCTGGAGAGGAACTTGTCCCAACCTTATACCAATCAGCATCTGCATTAGAACCACTATCGGTTAGCTTTACCCAGACTGTTCCGTTGTAATAATAATATCCCGGAGTTACATCTGAAACGGAAGCTGTGTTGTACACTAACAGGCTTGTTGCAGGTAAAGAAACAGTTGTAACGTCATTTGTACCGGTTAAGGCTACACGCGGTAATAAAACCCCTTTATTGGACGTACTTACATCTAAAGCAGCAGATGCATCTGCTGCAGCTCCTGTTGAGTTTATTCCTATGTTTTGTGAATAAGCAGATATTCCAACAACAGATAATAGAGTACCAAATAAAATTCTTTTACTAATCATTTCTTTTTTTTTATTCAATAATAATACGATTAAGCGTAACACCAAACTCGTCTTCTACTTTCAACACATAAACACCTCTTGCTAAGTTTCTTAAATCGACTTGGTAAAAATCACGATTAATATTTCGAATAATCTTCCCTGATAAATCCAATACGTGAACATTTTTCAATGTATTGTTTGAGCTAATATTAACCAAACCTTTGGAAGGATTAGGAAATATAGTTAGATTACCGTTAGCATTTGTTTTAATCACCACTAATGGACTATACGAATAATTTCCA
>JALWSJ010000242.1 GCA_026993705.1 Flavobacteriales bacterium | reverse complement strand
ATGATCCTTATATTCCATAATCTCTAAGTAATTTGCTTTCTCACGAATATAGGCTTGTAAATTCTTTGGGTGAGCTATTCCACTAACCAATAAAACGTCTACATCTTTTAATGTTTCTATTTTTTGTAAAGGGTTAAAAATAGAATAAATTTTCCCGTATCGGATACTTGTAAAATAAACATTTTCTGACGTGTGAAAATCAAGTTCTGAAATAAGTCTATCGCGCTCATTTGCAGGCAAACTATTAGGACATTTAGAAATTATCACCATATCCGCTCTATTGATATTCTTTTTATGTTCTCTTAAATTTCCTGCTGGTAACAAGAAGTCGTTTTTCAAAGGTTTGTTATAATCGGAAATAATGATATTTAACCCTGCCTCTATCTTTCTATGTTGAAAAGCATCATCTAACAAAATCACATCTATTTCATGGTACTTATGAAGAAGAAGACTTACACCTTTTACCCTGTCATTCTCCACAGTCACGATAACGTCCGAGAATTTTCTTTTATATTGAGCAGGTTCATCGCCTACTTCCAAAGCTGAACTATCAACTTGAACCTCACGAAAATCATTCGTCTGTCTTCCGTAGCCTCTACTCAAAGTCGCCACTTGATATTCTTTTTTTAAAAGTCGAATTAAATACTCCGTATGAGGTGTTTTTCCAGTACCCCCAACCGCAAGATTACCTATACAAATAATAGATAAATCAAAACGATAACTTTTCAAAATACCTTTATCGAATAGAAAATTACGAACAGAAGTAACCCCATGATATAAAACACCAAAAGGAAAGAATAATATTTTTCTAACAGCACTCAATTTAGCCTAAAAAATCGGTTAGTGGACTACTTGCTTGTGCTTGAATGGTTTGTTTACCCAACTTAGCTTCAAAAGCCATTCTACCACACTCTACAGCCATTTTAAAAGCCTTCGCCATTTGAGTCGGATTTTGAGCCACGGCAATAGCCGTATTGACCAAAACCGCATCCGCTCCAAGTTCCATCGCATAAGCAGCGTGCGAAGGAGCACCGATTCCTGCATCTACCACAACCGGCACTTTAGCTTGCTCTATAATAATTTTCAAAAAATCATCTGTCAACAATCCCTTATTACTTCCAATTGGAGCACCCAACGGCATAACAGCCGCAGTCCCCACCTCTTCTAATCTCTTACATAAAACAGGATCGGCATGAATATAAGGAAGAACAACAAACCCTTTTTTAGCCAAAACTTCAGTAGCTTTCAGCGTTTCAACCGGGTCGGGAAGCAAATATTTTGGATCTGGATGAATTTCCAATTTTATCAAATTCGTTTCCAACGCCTCTCTAGCCAATTCAGCAGCAAAAACCGCTTCTTTAGCATTCCTCACTCCCGACGTATTAGGAAGTAAGTTGATGTGCGAATGTTTAAGATGCTTAATAATAGTATCATTTTCACTCCCTAATTCAACTCGCTTAAGAGCCACTGTAACCAACTGAGATTCAGAAGCCAAAATAGCACCCACCATTTCATCGGGAGAACCAAATTTCCCTGTACCTGTAAATAATCGGGACGATAAAGAAATATCCCCTAATTGCAAACTACCCATCTATTCAAATTTAATTAATTTATCTCGCTAAGGTAAGTAATATCCTAAATCAACGGATAAGTTAAAGTATCAAAATTTTGAAAGTTTTTAAAAGAATGTTTTGGGCGTTCCCCCAATTTGCAAAAACAACATACCGCTATCGCTAAACGTTATTTTTGCAAATTAGGGTCGGGCTATCCGCTATATCTTTTGGTTTGCATAAAGCAAACAAACCAAAAGGATGCCGCTCCTATCCCTAACGCGTTTTGAATAAAGTGCAAGAAAGTGAATTTAGTATTCTTAAACGATGCCCCCACTCACTCTTCACAAGAACGAGCATCCGTCTGCGTAGAAAGCTCAAATCCAACCAAAAGAATATAATTAATCGTCTGAATCCAAATAAGAATAATCAACAACGACCCAATAGAACCATATAGTTCATTATATTTTCCGAAATTATCAAAATAAAAAACCAATCCTTTTGAAGCTAAAATAATAATGATAGTAGCCAAAGTAGCACCGGCAGAAAAAATCTTCCATTGTTTACGTTCGGGATTACCAATGTTATACAAGGTACTCACGCTAAAGGTAGTACCACCGATAATGATAATCCACCTCACCAAATGAAACAAAATATTACCGATTTCACTTAACCCACCGTCAAATAGTTTATGAATCGCAATTTCACCAATAATAAGCGAGGAAAGAACAACAATCAAAAATAAACTGATAACCGCAAATCCGGCCAAAGAAATAAACCGTTGTTTAATCGGATTTCGTTTTAATTCAATTTGGTAAGAACTATTAAAACCATTTAACAAAGCGTGTAAACCATTCGAAGCATAGTAAAGCGATAGAATAAAACCAAAAGAGAGTAAAGTAGAATGTTTTTTAGTTACCAAATCGTTCACTGTACTTTCCACCAACGAGTAAGCGTTGTGTGGAAGCATTTCAGACAAATAAAGCAGTAAATCTTCTTGAAAATTATCAATCGGTATATATGGGATTAACGACAATATAAAAACCAAAGTCGGAAATATTGCCGAAAAAAAATGATAAGAAATAGCCGCACTTCTGATACTGTATTGCCCTTTTTGAAAAGAATCAATCAAAAACAAAATTGTTTCATAAAGACTCATCCCCTCAAAACCAGGCAAAATAATCCTGGAACTCCACTTAACCCAAGTTCTAAGTAAAGCATTATTCAGCAAAAAGTATCTCAGTTTTTTAATCATAGACTACACAGCCTTGAGGCTTAAATCCAAGTTATGCACACTATGTGTTAACGCTCCCGAAGAAACATAATCTACTCCACACTCGGCAAATTTACGTACCGTGGAAAGTTTTATTCCACCACTAGCTTCAGTTTCATATTTCCCATCAATTAATTGTATAGCTGTTTTGATGTCCTCAAACGAGAAGTTGTCAAGCATGATTCTATCTACGCCACCTACACGAAGGACTTCTTTTACCTCGTCTAAGTTTCGAGTTTCTATCTCAATCTTTAGAGAAAGATTGTTTTCTTTTAGATAGTTGCTTGTTTTTACTATTGCCTTTTCAATACCTCCTGCAAAATCGATATGATTATCTTTTAGCATAACCATATCGTATAACCCCATTCTATGGTTTTCACCTCCTCCTATTTTTACTGCTTGTTTTTCTAAAAAACGAATAAGAGGAGTGGTTTTGCGAGTGTCTAAAATTTTAGTCGGTAAATCGCCAATTTCAACAACGAATTTATTGGTAAGCGTTGCAATAGCACTCATTCTTTGCATAACGTTTAAAACTAAACGTTCGGCTCCGAGTAATTTTTGAGAATATCCTTCGATATAAAAGGCAATATCACCATATTTTACACGTTCACCATCTTCGATGAGTTGTTTAAAAACAACGCTATCATCAAATCGTTTAAAAATCTCTTTGGCAACAGCAATTCCGGCAATAATCCCTTCTTCTTTTACCAACAGTTTTGCTTTTCCTCTAGCATCTTTCGGAATACAGGCTAAAGCAGAATGGTCTCCGTCTTTAATATCTTCTTCAATGGCTAACGCCACAAATTGGTCAATGGTCATAATGATACTTTACAGGTTAAAAAGGAAACTATTCAATAGTTTCGTCAAAAATCAAAGGTATAATTTTTTTTGCGAAGATGATTTATTGATGAAAAATAACAGTTATTTAACCGATTCAATTATTTTTGTTGACTAATACCATTTAAACATTGAAATGAACCTAATAAAGCGTTTTTATTTTTCTTTTCAATATTCAAATGGTATAACTTTAGAGATTCGTTCATTCCCTATGATTAATCAAAAAATAATGGCTAAAAAATTCATCATATCAATCGACCAAGGAACAACAAGTTGTAGAGCTATCCTTTTTAATAAACAAGCTCAAATTGTAGCTATTGAGCAAAAGGAATTTACTCAAATATTTCCTAAGTCAGGTTGGGTGGAACACGACGCAAATGAAATACTCTCAGTGCAAACTGAAGTATTAGAAGCCCTAATACAAAATAATGATATTCAAGCCGAAGATATTGAAACGATAGGAGTAACCAATCAACGGGAAACCGTTGTTGCATGGAATAAAAAAACGGGGAACCCGGTTTATCATGCAATTGTTTGGCAAGACAAACGAACCGCCGGAATTTGTGAAGAACTAAAATCAAAAGGATTAGAGTCTTACTTTAAAGAAACAACCGGACTTTTTATCGATTCCTATTTTTCAGGCACAAAAATCATGTGGATACTACAAAATGTAGTGGAAGCAAAAAAAGTATTGAGCGAAGGCGATTTATTGGTCGGCACAATTGACACTTGGCTAATTTGGAATTTAACCCAACAAAAAGTTCACGCAACCGATTTTTCAAATGCCTCACGAACTCTATTGTTTAACATCAACACCTTAGAATGGGACGAAAAGTGCCTAAAAACATTATCCGTCCCTAAAGAAATTTTACCGGAAGTAAAATACAGTTCGGATAATTATGGAGAATGGGAATATTCAGGAACAAAGATTCCTATTACAGGGGTAATTGGAGATCAACAAGGTGCGTTGTTCGGGCAATGTTGTTTTGAAAAAGGAGAAGCAAAAAACACCTATGGAACCGGCTGTTTTATGTTAATGAACACAGGGAAAGACAAAAAAGACAGCAAACAAGGTTTGTTAACAACAATTGCTTGGGGAATTAATGGAGAAGTGGAGTATGCTTTGGAAGGAAGTGTATTTATAGCAGGTGCAGCCGTACAATGGTTACGTGATGGACTAAAAATCATAAAAGAATCTTCAGAAACCGAAAAATTAGCGTATTCCATAGAGCAAGACAGTGACGTTGTGGTTGTCCCTGCTTTTGCAGGATTGGGAGCACCTTATTGGGATATGTATGCACGAGGTGCTATTTTCGGACTCACCAGAGATACAGGCATCCCCGAAATTGCTAAAGCTACATTGGAATCATTGGCGTTTCAAACTAAAGACGTATTAGAAGCCATGGAAAAAGATGCAGAAGTAGCCTTAAAAACATTAAATGTTGATGGAGGAGCTTCAGCAAATAATTATTTGATGCAGTTTCAATCCGATATTGAAAC
>JALWSJ010000241.1 GCA_026993705.1 Flavobacteriales bacterium | reverse complement strand
GTTATGTACAAGGTGTTCCATCGCGTAAGACTTCTATTTATGTAGAAGGAGCATTAATCGCTATGGTTTGCGATATGCGTATCCGAAAAGCAACCAACGGAGAAAAAACATTGCATGATGCGATGCGAATATTGTACAAAGAAACAAACCTAGAAAAAGGGTATTCGGAAGAGCAGTATAAATCCATCTTAGAGAAAGTAAGTGGTGTTTCTTTTGACGATGTTTTTAGAGATTTAGTCTATGGAACGAATAAGTTCGCTCCGTATATTAAAGAAGCGTTACGTTATAGAAACTTAAAATTAGACATAAGCAATTCAGACAACGAAGCAGAAAATTATGGATTGAAATTATCCAATAAACACGGGGCGATGATAGTCCAAGATGTCCTTGAAAATTCAGCCGCTTATTTTGGAGGAATTGTTCGCAAGGATAAGATATACGCAATAAATAACTATCCGCTTGACAACAATCTTTCTGAATGGTTAAAGTACTTTAAGGGAACAACAATAGCATTAAGCCTAAAACGAGAAGGCGTATTGCATACCATAACATTACCGGAAAGAAACGGTATGCGGTATTTTAAATATACGTTGGTAGAAGAATAATTTGGGCGTTCCCTTTCACGAATAAAAAACAGTTGTTGCACTACCTGTTTTTTACTCGTGAAAGGTCGGGCTATCCGCTATATCTTGTGCCCTCCAAGAGGAGGGAGGGCAAAAGGATGTCGCTCCTATCCCTAACGTGTGTAAAATGAGCGGTAAGAAAATGAATTTAAGTTTCTTTAGACGATGAAAAAAATCTTTACATAGCACCCGCTATGCAAAGATTTTTTGAAGAAGGATAAAGGAAATAAAAACATTTTATGGTGCTCATTTTACGCAGGTTAGGGATTCCAACTAACGTTAAAATACAATATTGATAATCAAAAGATTATAAAATCGCCAATATTTTTACGTTAGCTTAAAAACTCAACTGTTTTTCACAGTCGCTTAATCGTCCCTAACGCGGATGGAAAAAGAGGAGAGAAAGTGAATTTTAGTTCCTTTCATGATAGCAAAAACCTCTCTCAAAAAAGAGAAAAAGCTTCTTTCAGATGACTAGCTTTAAACGTAAAACCTTTATCCATCAATTTATCACAAGCAATTGGACTACCCTCCAAAATAAGTGAAGCCATTTCACCATAAATTCCTTTCAGAACAAAAGAAGGTACATTGGGTAAAATGATTTTTTTATTATAAAAATTGGCAGTAATCTTAGTAAATTCTTTGTTGTTTATTTTTTCTGGAGCAACCGCATTATAAACACCCGAATATTTTTTATTGAATAACACTTCAACGTAAAGTCGAGCAATATCGTCAATATAAATCCACGGACAGGCTTGAAGTCCATTTCCGATTGGAGAACCTAAGCCTTTACGAATAAATTTACTCATCTTAGGAAAAGCTCCCTTTTCCTTATCGATAACAATACCTGTTCTTAGGATAGTAACTCTATCGGCAATTTCGTTAAATTCTTTTGCACTATTTTCCCAATATACGCAACACTTTGCTATAAAATCATCATAAGGTGAATCCTCTTCAGTAAAAGTTTTAGAAAGAGTTCTAGCACCATAGTAACCAATTCCGGAAGCAGAAGTATAGCTGTTTAGCTGTATTTCTTTGGATTTTATTTTTTGAAGTAAAAACCGAGCAGAAAAAACGCGACTTTGTACAATTTCATGTTTGCGTTTCATTGTCCACGGTTTGTCGGCAATAGGTGTACCAGCCAAGTGGATGATGTCCGTTACATCATTTAGACAATTATCGTCTATTTCCTTGGTTCGCCAATTCCAGTAATAAGTCTTTATTCCAAATTTAGAATTAGGCATTCTTGTTAAATGAACCACCTCTACACCTTTATCTAAAAGCATAGAGGTGATTCTACTACCAATAAGACCAGAGCCTCCCGTAATTAAGACTTTCATCGATTATGGTATCCAGTTGTTTTTACCAAAGTTTGGTTTTCGTTTTTCAAGAAAAGCATTTCTTCCTTCTCTTGCTTCCTCAGTCATATAAGCTAAACGAGTAGCTTCACCTGCAAATACCTGTTGACCAACCATTCCATCATCGGTTAAATTCATTGCGAATTTTAGCATTTTGATAGAAATAGGTGATTTTTCTAATACTTCTTGAGCCCATTGATAAGCTGTGTTTTCCAATTCTTCGTGTGGAATAACGGCATTGACCATTCCCATTTCATAAGCTTCTTGGGCCGAATAATTTCTACCGAGGAAAAATATTTCACGAGCTTTTTTTTGCCCCACCATTTTGGCTAAATATGCTGAACCGTAACCGCCGTCAAAACTAGTAACATCAGCATCTGTTTGTTTAAAGATTGCGTGTTCTTTGCTTGCTAAGGTCATATCGCAAATAACATGTAAGCTATGACCTCCACCAACAGCCCAACCGGGTACGACTGCAATGACAACCTTAGGCATAAAACGAATTAAGCGCTGTACTTCTAAGATGTTAAGTCGGTGCATTCCATCTTCTCCTACATAACCTTTATGTCCTCTTGCTTTTTGATCGCCTCCACTACAAAATGCCCAAACGCCATCTTTTGGTGAAGGACCTTCTCCAGAAAGTAAAACCACACCAATGCTCGTGTCTTCTTGAGCATCGTAAAAGGCATCGTATAACTCACTTGTAGTTTTAGGACGAAAAGCATTTCTGACTTCTGGACGATTAAAAGCAATACGAGCTACACCGTTACATTTTTTGTAGGTGATATCCTCGTATTCTTTAGCTGTTTTCCAATTAATTTCTTTCATGGTGTTCATCAAGTTCAACGTAATAATTCTCTGGAGATAACTAGTTTTTGGATTTCAGAAGTACCTTCTCCAATCGTACAAAGTTTAGAGTCTCTATAAAATTTCTCAACAGGAAACTCTTTAATGTATCCATAGCCTCCAAAAATTTGTACAGCTTCTGTTGATACCATAACTCCAACTTCCGAAGCTTTGTATTTTGCCATAGCCGAAAGTTTGTTTACTTTTTCTCCTTTCATTAATTTATCGGCAGCTTGGTAGAGTAGAAGTTTTGCACCTTCTATTTCTGTTGCCATATCGGCTAGTTTAAATGATATACCTTGAAACGATGAAATAGGTTTACCGAACTGATGTCTTTCTTTTGAATAATTAATAGCAGCTTGTAGTGCGCCTTCGGCAATTCCCAATCCTAATGAACCGATAGAAATTCTACCACCGTCTAGTACTTTCATAGCTTGTATAAAACCATCACCAACTTCTCCAAGAATATTGTCTTTATGTACACGGCAATTATCAAAGATAACCTCAGCTGTTTCCGAAGCTCTCATTCCGAGTTTATCTTCTTTTTTTCCTGCGGTAAAACCTTCAGTTCCTCTTTCAACAACAAAAGCAGTCATTCCATGAGAATCTAACAATTCACCCGTTCTAACTATTGCAACAATGCAGTTTCCTGATTTACCATGAGTGATGAATGTTTTTGTTCCATTCAATACCCAATAGTCGCCATCTTGTTTAGCTGTACATTGCATTCTTCCTGCGTCAGAACCTGTGTTGGGTTCGGTTAGTCCCCAAGCACCTATCCATTCGCCTGTTGCAAGTTTAGGTAACCATTTTTTCTTTTGCTTTTCGTTACCGAATTTTAAGATGTGATTGGTACAAAGCGAGTTGTGTGCTGCTATGGATAGACCGATTGACCCACAAACTTTGGCAATTTCTCTAATGACCATAATGTATTCATTATAGCCCATTCCTGCACCGTTGTATTCTTCAGGGACAAGTACGCCCATTAATCCAAGCTTCCCTGCTTTTTTGAAAAGGTCTATTGGAAATTCTTGAGTTTCATCCCATTTCATAATGTTGGGACGTATTTCTTTTTCAGCAAAATCTCTTACCATTTGCTGAATCATTTTTTCATTTTCTGAAATGTCAAAGTTCATAATGTTTGTGTGTGTAGTTTATAAAAGTTTAATTCTATGTTTCGAGGTTAATACTTAACCAAGCTTTCAATGTGATTTGAATAAGGTTTTAATTTGTTCGTACCATTTAAAAATTCAAGTTCAACTAAGAAAGAGTATCCTGCAATTTCTCCGCCTTGTTTTTTTATCAGTTCCGAAGCAGCAATTGCCGTTCCTCCTGTTGCCAATAAATCATCGTGGATATGAATACGCATTCCTTCATTTACGCAGTCGGTGTGCATCTCTATTTCTGCGGTTCCATATTCTAAATCGTATTTATGACTGATTGTTTCGTAAGGTAGTTTTCCTTTTTTACGTATCAATATAAAAGGTACGCCCAATTGCATCGCTAACGGGAAACCAAAGAGAAATCCTCTGCTTTCAATTCCTGCAATAGCATCTACTTTTCCGTCAAGACGGTTTACAAATTCATCTACAATATCTTGTGATAAAGACGGATTTTGTAATATAGGGGTTATATCTTTAAATTGTATGCCTTCTTTTGGAAAATCAGGAATGTTTCTAATGGTTTGTTGAATGCGTTCTTCTATGGTCATGATGCTTACGTATTAAATACCTTGCAATTTTACGGTTTAATTCAATATTTACCAAATTGGTTGATTGTTTCTTTTTAACAAGTTTTTATTTGTTATCGCATTGTGGATTGGCATCCTTAACGTGGGTATAAGCAAAAGAATTTTTTCATTATCTAAAGAAACTAAAACTCATTTTCTTACCGCTCATTTTACACACGTTAGGGATAGAACGGCGTGTTTGAACTCCTTTTTGCCCTCCTCCTTTTGAGGGCAAAAAGAGTGAGTAGTGATAGCCCGACCATTACTGCGTTAAAAACAATGTAGTGTAACGGAATTGTTTTTTATGCTGTAATGGGAACGCCCAAATCAAAACTATTCTTTGGCTTTATATTTAAGTTGCATTCCCATTAGGAAGTTACGAAGGACTTGGTCTTTGCAGAGGCGGTAATGTTGATGTGTGGGTTTACGAAATAGTGCACTAAGTTCTGATTTGCTAAATCGGAAGTCGGCGAGGTCTAAGATTTCTAAAATGTCGGAGTCTTTGAGATTGAGGGCTATTTTTAGTTTTCGTAGAATGATGTTGTTGGTGAGTTTCTTCTCTGGCTTGGGTTGTTCGCCTTCTTTTTTACCTCTTTTTATATTTATAAAGCCGTTT
>JALWSJ010000240.1 GCA_026993705.1 Flavobacteriales bacterium | reverse complement strand
ATTGGAAAATAAAGAAAGATATTTACGATGAAGAAGGAGATGGTTTTGTTGGTTTTGTACACAATGCTGTTCAAGAACAATATTTATCTAAACACGATTCACCGGAGGATATAGAGTTTTATTTCTGTGGTCCTCCAATGATGAACAAAGCTGTGGTGAATATGTGTGATGAATGGGGCGTACCTTCTGAAAATGTAAGATTTGATGATTTTGGTGGATAATTCTACTATAATAGAGTCTTTATATGATAAAGCATCAGGGATTCCCTTGATGCTTTTTTTGTTTGGTATTTTTACAGATATTCTTTTATAAGGGACATTTTTTCTGTTTTTGGCGTGGGGAGAGCATGGCTTTTTTAAGAAGCATAGCCCAAGCTATGGTTCGCAAAAATAACGACGAGTGAAATGAAAATAATTGATTTTACTTATTGCTTAACACTGAACAACTTCTCATTACTGCCGTAGGCGTTAAACAAAGAAAAAAAAGAAAGGAAAGCTACCAATGAAAGAAACGAGAAGGAGGAACGAGTGAAAGTGGAGTGAATACAACTTTTCCTGTGGGGGAGGATTCCTATTGTTTGTTTTAAGGGATAACAGCCTTTTTTGTTTAATCTACTGTATATCAGTAGTTTCCCTTATAAGGGACAGCTTTTTCTATTTTGGGCGTAGAGAGAGTACAAGTACTTGAAAATTCAATAACCTTTGAAATTTTCTCTCCAAATAAAGAAACACTCTTCAGATAAAAGCAAGTCTCCATTAGGTGTTAAAAAAAATGAATAACCCCCTTTTCGCCATTAGTTTTATAAACAACAATTGACAGGTCGTATAGGGAGTATTCCCAATTTCTTATCAATATAGAATCTTGTTCAAACTTAGAAAGTTTTTCTTTTTCTTCTGCCAATAAAAAATCAACACCTTCCTTCGGTGATACAATTATTTTAACCCTTTTTATATTCCAACTTTCTACGTCTATAAAATCAGAATTGACCAACATCCAAATATTAACTTTTTCAATATAAAAAGTTTTATTTTTATTTAACAGTTTTTTGTAATCTTTAAGTGTTTGAGTAAAACCTAGAAAAAAAATCATTAAAAAAAGAACTGTAAAAGCACATCGTTTCATGTTTTGGGTAGTTACATTAATCAATCTATTATATTAATTTATTGAATTTTTTACATATTTATGTTTACAAAATCAAAGAAATCTTGGGTTTTTACTTTTCTGAACAGGAGGGCTTTTCTTTGGTGTTTTTGTTAGTTTTGGTTTCTTAAATTCAAAAGACAAAGTTACCCCTATAGGATCTTGATTGTATTTAGGTAAAGTGACGCTTCCCGCGGTTCCGCCTCTAAAATCTTGTCTACTTATAGCGTTAACGTTATCCACATCTTTAAAAAAGGCATTTTGAACTGTTTTTGCTCTCATCGTATTAAATGCATTCTGAAATTCATCTGAAAACCAAGGACTATCATGATAAGTTTTTAAAATTGGAAGAATAATTGCAGTACATCCGTGAATAAAAATGAAATGCTCTATCTTAAATGCTCTATCATTATTTCCTCTATTATCAGGATGATTACCCGAAATTCTATGACCTCCAATAATATTTAAACTAACTCCATTATCTTCATCTAAAGCAGCATTAATAACTTTTAAAGCATCAACTCTGAAACCTGCACTAGACCACCAAAAAGATTCATACATAATATTGACGTCACCGCCTTCTGCAATTGTATTTGCAGTATAAGACTTTAACAACCCTATTGATGCAAGCCCTTTTTTTAATCTGAGTGGATTTCGTGTTTTATACTCGATAGACTGCCATCGCTCTCTACCTTCACCTACAAGTTTAATCTTAACTTTTTGAGTGTTTCGTGAATTAAATTCTAATAGATAAGTATGCCCGTTATAATTTACCGTAACAGGATATTTATATAGACCTTCAACATCGACCATAAATATAGGAGAATTACCCGCAAACATATATGGAGAATCTCCTGAAGAAATAACAGCAAGCGGGTCAACCGCAAAGAACCTCCCCAATCTGGGGTCGTGCATTCGGAACTTATAGTTTATGCTGTTTCCTTCGCCTTTGATTTCATCGTCCTTTTCTTGTCCTTGAAAGCCATATCTATAATTTCCAACACTCCCACTCCTATCAGCCATTTCCATACCAAAGGGGTAATAGTCAGTGTAGATTATAATGTTAGCCGTTGTGAAACTTCGATTTTTTCGATTTCGTTTTTCTTCAACATCCGAATATAAATATAGCTGTGCTTTATGTATCGTTAAAGTATAATTCTTAATATATTTATTGTAGTATCGTACGTAAAACTGAACGGTTACTTTAGGTAGCGTTTGGTTTATGTTATGCTTTATCTTTTCTACAAGGGTAATTATTGTTTTCTCAATATTATGTAATATCGAGCTTACAACAATAAAAAATCTACATAGAATAGTGTCTAATACAGAGTTTGATATGTATAAATTTTCGTTTAATCGTGTGTTTTTATTGTTCTGGTAAATATAGTAAAAGTATTTGTTTTTTTATACTTTTTTTGATTTTTCTTGTTTAAAGAATGCTAAAATTCACTTTCTATTCGCCAATTTCGTTCAAGTTAGGGTTTGGTATCCCTAACACGAGACATCTGAGCACAATAAAACGTTTTTATTTTCCTTATACTTCTTCAAAATTTTTTTCCATAGCTGGGGCTATGCAAAAGAATTTTTCATCGTCAAAGAAAACTAAATTTCGTTTTCTTTGCACTCATCTGTCCCGTGTTAGGGATAGAACGGCGTGTTTGAACTCCTTTTGGTTTATTGCATATATGCAAACCAAAAGAGTGAGTAGTGATAGCCCGATCATTACGGCGTTAAAAAGTAGTGTAGTGCAACGAAGCTGCTTTTTTATGCCGTAATGGGAACGCCCCAATTATTTACCTTAGTATTAAAATGGATATCCTATACCTAAGTTAAATTGCCACGGAAAGAAATCGCGTCTGGCTATACCGTTTTGATAAGAGGTTTCTTCTTTCCATTTTCCTTGTAATATCCATCGTTCTCCAACGGGTAGAGCTGGATTTTTTATAGGGACAGCAAAGTCGAAACGCAGGATGAAAAAGTCTAAGTCTAGACGTATCCCTGCTCCTGTTCCGAAGGCAATTTCCGAAAGAAATGTTTCAGGTTTGAATTTTGCTCCCGGACGTAGTGAATCTTCATGCAACAACCAAATATTTCCGGCATCTAAGAATGTAGCTCCTTCAATCCATCCAGATATTGGGAACCTTAATTCCAGGTTTCCTTCCATTTGTATATCGCCTATTTTATCGAAACTTTTTGTAGAATCGTAATAAGCACCGGGACCTAACGTTCTTGCCTTCCATGCTCTGATTCCGTTTGCTCCTCCACTATAAAAACTCTTTTCAAAGGGGAGTGCTTCTTTTAGATTTTGGAGAGGTATTCCCAATCCTCCTGCGATTCTTGAAACTACGCGTACTTTTCTTGTGATATTGTTATAATATCTGAAATCTGAAGATAGTTTTACAAATTGAGCAAAGCGGATACCTAAAAATTCATAATAGCCTTGTTCATTAATCGGTTGATTCGTTAACGAATAAAAAGCCCTTAGCGAATTTCCGGCTGTTTCCAAAGCGGTTTTAGAATAAATATAATTTCTCTTTTTTCCTGTTTTTTCTCCATTGTAGGTTATTGAAAATAAACTACTGGCAATGATGTGGTCTTGATAACTGGATGCCAAAAGCCGGTCATTGAGTTGTTGTATCTTTTGCTCAAAAGCAAGGGATTTATCTATCTTAATGGCGTTGATATTAAAAGGCGTAAAACGATAGGTTATTGGTTTTTTCTCATGCCACACATACCCAAAAGAAAAATTCTGTTTGTTACGGGTAAAATCGGGGCGCCTTTGATAATTTACAACTCCTACCAATTCGGTCTTAGGATTATTGGCGTAAGGAAAGTATTTATGAAAAAACAAGAATGTAGGAAACAATAAGCTGATTCGTGGTCCGAATGTGAGCGTATTAAAAGTATTGCTAATATTTGTTGCATCTTCGATTGTGTTGTTGGCGTCTTCGTCAACTAAAAGACGTTGCATTTCTAAACCTCCATTTAAACTGATTTGGAGTTTTTCCGCACCTCCAAAAATATTTCGATTGGTATAAGCCAGTCTTCCCTGTATTCCCAGCAACCCGTTTCTATGTGTTCCGTCTGTGGCAATGGTAAAAGTTTGCATTTTTGTCGGTTGTAATTTTATTTTGGCTACTAAATCATTACATCCATTGTTTAGCGTATCAAAAACGATAGAAGTTGAACGAAAAACACCCAGCGAAGAATAGGTTTTGTAAGTGGCTACTACTCTATCTTTTCTATACAAATCGCCAACGGAAAATTTTATGGAACGTAGCAATAAGTCAATATTAAAATCGGGACGATGACGCGAAATAATCTTTATATCGCTATTGATCAAAAGCGTATCTTTATATTCATAAGGTTTTGCTTTAATCGAAAAATCCGGAAAAATCTCGATTTTCATGATGTTGTACTGCGTATGCTTTCTTTCTATTATGGTATCGTAAACAGGATCTTTTTCTTTATAATTTTGAATACCCATTCCTATATTTACCTTATGCGTATGTAAGTTACTGTCCACTTTAAAAAAGATAAACTCTTTATTAAAAAATTTATACCCGTTGTTTAACAAAAAATCGGTAATTCTTTCTCTTTCTTTTTCCAATTTATCGGAATCATAAATATCTCCCGACTTCAATGAAGATTGTGATTTGATGGAATCCACATAAAACAATAATTCCGAATCTGGAATATTGTAGGTGATATGATTTATCCGATAGGGTTTTCCCAATCGAATCTGATAATTAATTTCGGCTCTACCTTCTTTTCGCTTGTGCTTTATTTTAGTTTTTCCATTTACAACAATGGTATCGGGATAATACTTCACCGTAAATCGAACACGATTATTAAAATACCCTTTGTTTATCAGATAGATACTAAGCTGTTTGGCAGAAACCAAAGCCTTTAGCGAATCCAAAATTACAGGAGCTTCTCCCGACTCTCTTAATCGTTCACCTGCGGTAAGTTTTGGTTCAATGTGAGGCAACGGATGAAAAATTAGCGGAATAAATTCTTTACCTTTCTTTTGTGCTTTTTCTTTTCTT
>JALWSJ010000239.1 GCA_026993705.1 Flavobacteriales bacterium | reverse complement strand
GTACAGGAAGCCTTGAATAATTTAGCGAAATCTGCCGAAACAGGTGAAGGTAATTTATTGGAATTGGCTGTAGTTGCAGCAAGAGAAAGAGCATCTTTGGGTGAGATTTCTGATGCTTTGGAGAAATCATTTAAGCGATACAAAGCTACAATTCGTTCTATATCTGGGGTGTACTCAAACGAAGCTATGGGAGATAAAGATTTTATAAAAGCTACAGAATTAACCGAGGAATTTGAACGCTTAGCGGGAAGAAGACCTCGAATTATGGTTGCTAAAATGGGGCAAGATGGGCATGATAGAGGAGCGAAAGTTGTAGCAACATCTTTTGCTGATATTGGTTTCGATGTTGATATTGGTCCTTTGTTTCAAACTCCTGCGGAAGCGGCAAAACAAGCTGTTGAAAACGATGTTCATATTTTAGGTGTTTCGTCTTTAGCTGCAGGTCATAAAACACTTGTGCCTCAAGTAATGGATGAGTTGAAAAAAATGGGGCGTGAAGATATTATGGTGATTGCAGGTGGTGTAATTCCTCAACAAGATTATCAATACTTATTTGACAGAGGGGTTGCTGCGGTTTTTGGACCTGGCACTAAAATTAGCAAAGCTGCTCAAGATATTTTGAATATTTTGATAGAAGCCTATAAATAGAGGGGAAGTAATTTCAAACTAGTTCAAAGGAACAAAATGATTCCAAAGGAAACCATAGAAAAAATATTTGATGCAGCAGATATTGTTGAAGTCATTAGTGACTTTGTGCATTTAAAAAAAGCAGGGTCTAATTACAAAGGATTGAGTCCATTTGTAAATGAGAAATCTCCGTCTTTTATGGTTTCTCCTGCGAAGGGTATTTTTAAAGATTTTAGTTCGGGAAAAGGAGGTAACGTGGTTACATTTTTAATGGAACATGAACACTTTACCTATCCTGAAGCCTTAAAATGGTTAGCAAAGAAATACAATATAGAAATAGAGGAAGAGGAATTAACCGCTGACCAAATTCAAGCACAAACCGAGCGAGAAAGTCTATATTTAGTAAATCAGTTTGCCAAGGACTTTTTTGTTCGACAAATGTTTGAAACTAACGAAGGGAAAGCAATAGGTTTAAGTTATTTTAAAGAACGTGGTTTTTCTGAAGAAACTATACGAAAATTTGAATTGGGGTATGCTCCCGAAGGGTCAGATAACTTAACTAAAGCAGCGATTAGTGCAGGTTATAAAATTGAGTACTTGGTTAAAACAGGATTGTCTAAAACAAACGAACGAGGCAGTTATGACTTTTTTAGAGGCAGAGTGATTTTTCCGATTCAAAATTTAACGGGTAGAGTATTAGGTTTTGGTGGAAGGATACTCAAGCAGGATAAAAAATCGGCTAAATATTATAATTCTCCAGAAAGTCCAATCTACAATAAACGTAAGATTCTTTACGGGCTTTATCAAGCTAAAAATGAAGTCATAAAAGAAGATGGATGTTTTTTAGTAGAAGGATATACCGATGTGATTAGCTTGCATCAGGCTGGTATACGAAATGTTGTAGCCTCTAGTGGTACAGCTCTAACCGAAGACCAGATACGTTTAATAAAACGTTATACCAATAATATTACGATTCTTTACGACGGAGATTCAGCTGGGATAAAAGCATCTTTTCGTGGAATTGATTTGATATTGAAAGAAGCGATGAATGTTAAAGTGGTGCTTTTTCCTGATGGAGAAGACCCTGATAGTTATTCGCGAAAAGTTAGCAAAGAGGAGCTAGAAAAATATTTAGAGGAACACGCACAAGATTTTATTCATTTTAAAGCATCTATTTTATTAGATGATGCCAAAAATGACCCGATAAAAAAAGCTGAAACTATCAAAGATATTGTTTCCTCTATTTCGGTTATTCCCAATCAAATAGTTAGACAAGTGTATATTCAAGCTACTAGTCAAATATTTGGTATAACCGAACAAGCTCTTTTAAATGAGGTCAATAAACTTTTAGCAAAAAACGGAGAGAAGCAACATAAAGAAAAACAACGTCAAGCTGAACCTGTTCCACAACAACCAACTGTTCCAAAAGTATCAAAGGATGGAAAACACCCTTTAGAGTTTCAGGAAAGAGATTTAGTTCGATTGATGGTACAGTACGGGGATAAGTTTATAACCGTTGAGGTGGAAAATGAAGATGGTGAAACAGAAGAAGTAAATTATCCTGTTGCTCAATTTATTATTGAGGAGATGTTAAGCGATGAGATTGAGTATAAAAACAAAGACTATCAATTGGTTTTTGATGAATATTACGATGGGTTGCAACAAGGTTTAGTCGTTAGTGAAAAACATTTTACGCATCATCCCAATCAAGCCTTAAATAAAGTGGTGATTGATATTACAACGCCAAAGGATAGTGTGAGTCAAAATTGGGCAAAAAAACATAATATTTATCCCGTAGATGAGAGCGAACGTTTAAAAGAAGCGGTCATTCAGGCGGTAGCCATGTTTAAATTAAGAACAGCTGAAAATATGATTGCTGAGAAACAAAAAGAATTAAAGGTTGAAACGGACATAGATAAAATAATGAAGATTTTAGAGTCAATTAATAATTTGACACGTGCTAGAAATGCTTTTGCCGAACAATTAGGAATTGTAATAACAAGATAATGGAGCTAGTAGAATTAAACGGATACTCATTGACTGTATTGAATGTAATTTTAATTGCAGTCACTTGGATTATTATATTAATAGTAAAAAAGAAGTCGGATAAATTAATCGAGCGATTTATTGAAAATTACGATTGGTCTTTTGGGAAGGAAAAAGTACTTAATAAGTTATTAAAACAATTGCTTACTATAATCGGGGTATTGTTTACCATAGGTATATTAGGTATTGGGAACGAAGATTTTTCATTAACCTCATTGCTCGATTATCAATTGCTAGGAGGAGAAAAAGAAAAAGGTTTTTCGGTAACAATTGGCAGTTTGATTTTTATATTGATTACGATTTTCGTTACGCGTTTTGTTTTGAATCTTTCTAGGACATTCATATATAAATCAACAAAAGATAAAGACTGGATAGATGAAGGACGTAGGTTTACTATTACGCGTTTGACTTCCTATTTTATCTATTTATTTGTTTTTATTATCATACTAAGAAGTATGAATATTGATATAACCTTACTTTTAACAGCTTCCGCGGGGTTGTTTTTAGGTATGGGGTTGGGGTTGAGAGATTTCTTTACCGATGTAGTTTCAGGACTTATATTATTATTTGATGGAAGTGTAAAAGTAGGGGACATCATAGAAATGGAGAATATGGTGGCAAAGGTTAAACAAATTAACATTAGAACTTCTCACGTAAAAACAATGGAAGGGAAGACAATTATTGTTCCCAACTCAAAACTAACGGAATATAATGTGGTAAATTGGACGATAAGTGAAAAACTAACACGTTTCACCATAAATGTATCCGTAGCTTACGGAACGAATACGGCAATCGTAAAAGATTTGTTGTACAAAGCAGCGATACAACACCCCAAGGTAAATAAGCATAAGGAAATTCAGGTTGTTTTTCAAGATTTTGGAGAAAATGGTTTGGAGTTCAGTTTATTTTTTTGGGCATCAAAAACATGGGAAATTGTAATCATAAAAAGTGATATACGTTTTGTGATAGACAAATTATTTAGAGAACACAATATTGAAATTCCTTATCCTCAAAGGGATTTACATATTATTTCTGACAAAAGAAACCATAATTACAAAGAGGAATTTTAAAAAATGACAAAAGTCTTTTGTCTATTCTATTATTACTAGTAAATTTGAAACACTTTTAAGTACTGATATTTAGTACAAACCTAATAACAACATAAATACTACAAATGGAATTTAATTTAACAGAAGAGCAGATTGCAGTGAGAGACGCTGCAAGAGATTTTGCACAAAATGTGTGTAAACCGGGTGTAATAGAAAGAGATACTCATCAAATTGTACCTAAAGAACAATTGAAACAATTGGGAGAATTAGGCTTTATGGGAATGATGGTTGACCCAAAATATGGAGGTAGTGGAATGGATACCATTTCCTATTGTTTAGCTATGGAAGAAATATCTAAGATAGATGCTTCTGTTTCTGTGGCAATGTCGGTAAATAATTCATTGGTTTGTTGGGGATTGGAACATTTTGGAACAGAAGAACAAAAACAAAAATATTTAGTTCCTTTAGCTAAAGGAGAGATTGTAGGAGCATTTTGTCTTTCTGAACCGGAAGCTGGTTCTGATGCTACTTCTCAAAGAACAACAGCTATTGACAAGGGAGATTACTATCTATTAAACGGAACAAAAAATTGGATTACCAATGGTAGTACAGCTTCTGTATATTTAGTAATAGCTCAAACAGATGTAGAAAAAGGACATAGAGGAATCAACGCCTTTATCGTTGAGAAAGGAATGGAAGGTTTTGAAGTGGGAGCTAAGGAAGATAAGTTAGGTATTAGAGGTTCGGATACACATACCTTATTATTTAACGATGTTAAAGTTCCGAAGGAAAACAGAATTGGAGAAGATGGTTTCGGGTTCAAATTCGCTATGAAAACATTGGCGGGAGGAAGAATTGGTATTGCTTCACAAGCCTTAGGAATCGCTTCGGGAGCTTATGAATTAGCCTTGGCTTATTCTAAAGTAAGAGAAACTTTCGGAAAACCAATAGCTCAACACCAAGCTATTCAGTTTAAATTGTCTAAAATGGCATTGGATATTGAAGCGGCTCGTCTTTTGGTACATAAAGCAGCTTGGCATAAGGATCAATACATGGATTATAATACCTCGGGGGCTATGGCCAAGTTATTTGCTTCTCAGGTGGCGATGGATACTACGGTTGAAGCCGTACAGATTCATGGTGGTTATGGGTATGTTAAAGAATACCATGTTGAACGCTTGATGAGAGATGCTAAAATTACACAGATTTATGAAGGTACTTCTGAAATTCAAAATATTGTAATTGCAAGAAGTATTTTGAGAGATTAATTTGATCTAACGAAGAAATGATACCGTTTCTTCAATCATAATGTACGATTAAATGAAAATTCCGCTTCGGCGGAATTTTTTTTGTAGCTTAGTTTTGTGGGCGGAAAGATTGTGATTGAACTTGTTTAAAGTTGACAGACTAATAGCGAGCGTGAAGGCTTATATTTTCTGGCAAAGCTCCATTTTTATTGCATAGCCATTA
>JALWSJ010000238.1 GCA_026993705.1 Flavobacteriales bacterium | reverse complement strand
TGAGAACTATCGAGAAGAAAACGGAGTTTAGTTTTCTTAGACGATGAAAAATTCTTTTGCATAGCCCAAGCTATGGAAAATAATTTTGAAGAAGGATAAGGAAAATAAAACCGTTTTATACCGTTAATTTTCTTCGTGTTAGGGATTCCAACTAACGTAAAAATATTGCACTGAATATCAAATAGTTATAAAACTGTTATTTTTTACGTTAGCAACAAAACTCAACTGTTTTTTACACAGTCGCTTAATCGTCCCTAACGCATGTGAAATGAGCAATAAGAAAGTGAGTTTTAGTTTCTTTAGAGGATAAAAAATTCCCTTGCTTATGCTCAAAACAACAAACTTTAAGCATTTTTGAATCTTTCTTTTTTCAATACTGTCGTTGTAAAATTTTGTAGTAACTCGTTACAACAAAAATTTTACGCTTAAGTCTTGAAAAAATAAATTTTTCAAATTCTCCACAAAGTTCATTGCTTTAAGCATAGCCGAGCTATGGAAATAATTTTTGAATAAAAATAAAGGAAATAAAACGCTTTATAAGGCTCTTTTCAATGTTTAAATGGTATAAGTACAAAGAAAGTAAATTTTAGCTTTTTCAGACAAAAAAATCTTTGCTACCCCATGTTTTAGCAATAGAAGATGAAGAAGTACAAGGGAGATATAATCATCTCAAGACCAAAGCAAACTTAAAATAAGGATATTTTAAGTATCTTTACAACCGAATAATGAGAAAGTAGCTTTTCATCAATCAGAAAAACAACTTTCAATAAAAATAAGAGATTTGGCAAAGAAGAAGAAAAGTAATTTTTTTACTGAGTTTTTAAAAGAACGTCGAACTGTGGGAGCAATATCACCAAGTTCACGTTTTTTGATGAAAAAAATGGTAGAACCAATCGATTTCGATCAAGCGGATGTTTTGGTGGAATTAGGACCTGGAAATGGAGTGTTCACAAAAGGAATACTCGAACGAATGAAACCCGATGCAAAACTATTTTGCTTTGAGTTGAGTCGTAATTTTTATGAACATATCAAATCAACAGTACAAGACGATCGTTTAATCCTAATTAACGATAGTGCCGAAAAATTAGAAGAATATTTACAAATGGAAGGTATTCATAAAGTCGATTATATTGTGTCGTCTTTACCTCTCGCAGTAATACCCAAGGAAGTTACACAAAAAGTATTAGATATGTGTGTTAAAACACTTGATGAGAGCGGTAAGTACATACAGTTTCAATATTCCTTAAATGCAAAAAAATTATTGCAATCTAAATTTAGCGATGTAAAACACAAATTTACACCGGTGAACTTTCCACCCGCATTTGTCTATCAATGTAAAGTATAAAACTATATTCAATAACAAATAATAAAACGTATAAAAGATGAAAAATATAACCGTAATCGGAGCAGGAACTATGGGAAACGGAATAGCACACGTTTTCGCACAAAACGGATACAACGTTTCTTTAGTCGATTTATCTCAAAGCAATTTAGAAAAAGCAATTGCTACCATTACTAAAAACCTAGGTCGCCTTTTGAAAAAAGAAAAAATTTCGGAAGAAGTAAAAGACGCAACATTGGCAAACATAACTACTTTTACCGACTTAAAAGAAGGAGTTCAAAACGCCGACTTGGTAGTTGAAGCTGCTACTGAAAACGAAAAGATAAAATTATCCATTTTCGGAGATATGGATAAGTACGCACCAAAAGAAGCGATACTTGCAACCAATACTTCTTCAATTTCAATAACCAAAATAGCTTCTGCAACCTCAAGACCGGAACAAGTTATTGGAATGCACTTTATGAATCCGGTGCCGGTCATGAAATTAGTAGAAATTATTAAAGGTTATTCGACTTCTGACGATGTATTAAATACGATAATGGAGGTTTCTAAAGACCTTGGAAAAGTCCCTGTTGAGGTAAACGATTACCCGGGTTTTGTTGCCAATAAAATCCTTATGCCAATGATAAATGAGGCAATCATCACCTTGAGCGAAGGAGTTGCAGGAGTTGAAGAAATTGACACCGTAATGAAATTAGGAATGGCTCACCCAATGGGACCGCTTCAATTGGCTGATTTTATCGGATTAGATGTTTGTTTGTCTATTTTAAAAGTATTACAAGACGGTTACGGTTCGCCGAAATATGCTCCTGCACCTCTACTCGTTAATATGGTAACTGCCAGAAAATTAGGCGTTAAATCCGGAGAAGGGTTCTACTCATGGACACACGGAACAAAAGAATTGATTGTTGCCGACAATTTTAAAAAATAAACCATGAACATTTTAGGAGTAATTCCGGCAAGATACGGCTCAACCCGTTTGGAAGGAAAACCGTTGGTTGATATCTGTGGGAAAACCATGATTCAACGCGTGTATGAACAGGCGGAAAAGGTGCTTAAATATGTTGTTGTAGCAACAGATGACAGTAGAATAGAGGGAGCGGTAAAAGCTTTCGGGGGAAATGTTGTGATGACAAATCCTAATCACCCGACGGGAACAAATCGCTGTTTGGAAGCCTATCAAATTATCCAAAAAGAAAGCGAAGTAACTTTTGATGCTGTTCTCAATATTCAAGGTGATGAACCTTTGTTAGAACCCGAACAAATTCGTTGTTTAGTAGGCTGTTTTAACGACCCAACTACTGAGTTGGCAACTCTTGTTATGCCGGTATTCAGCGAAGCTGATTTGTTTAACGAGAGCGAAGTTTTTGTCGTGTTTGATAAAAATAAAAAAGCTCTTTATTTCAGTCGTTCGGTCATTCCTCACGTACGAGGCGTTCATAAAACCAAATGGTTACAACACCATACGTTTTATAAACACTTAGGGATGTATGGCTTTACCACAAAAGCCCTAAAAGAGTTTGCCGAAATGCCACAAAATAAATTGGAATTGGTAGAGTCTTTAGAGCAAAATCGATGGTTAGAGAATGGAGGGGGAATAAAAATAGAAATTACGCAACACGACTCTATTCCGGTAGATACGATTGATGATTTAGAGAAAGTGAGAAGAATTATAAGTAAAATAGAAGAAAAATGAGTGTAAAAAAAATACAACTGGGAGATATTACTTTCGGTGCGGATGAACTGTTTTTAATTACAGGGCCTTGTGTTATCGAAGATGAAAGTATAATGATGCGTACTGCCGAACAAATAAAAGAAGTTACCACAAGGTTAAATATTCCTACGGTATATAAATCTTCTTTTATGAAGGATAATCGAAGTTCGGTTGATTATTACGTAGGACCCGGTATCGAAGAAGGATTAAGAATATTGGAGAAAATAAAAAAAGAATTTGGTTTTTCTTTGATTACCGATATTCATTTCCCGGGACATGTTGACCAAGTGGCGGAAGTGGTAGATATATTGCAAATCCCTGCTTATTTGGCGATGCAAACATCATTGTTGACTAAAGCAGGGAAAACAGGAAAAGTAATAAATATAAAACACCCTCAGTTTCTTGCTCCAGAAAACATGAATAAACCCGCAGCAAAAGTAGCTTCTACAGGAAATGATCAAATCATCTTGACAGAGCGTGGATATGTATTCGGCTATAACGATTTAATCGTTGACCCTCGTAGCTTTTATGAAATGAGACAAACGGGTTATCCGGTTGTGTTTGATGTTACACATTCTATCCGTAAATACGGAATACCAAGTGCTGACCCTAATGGTGGTGCTCGACAATATTTAGAAACCCTTGCTCGTGCAGGTGTAGCTTCCGGAGTTGACGGTTTGTTTGTAGAAACACATCCTTGTCCTAATGAAGCTCTTTGTGATGCAGCTAGTCAATTGGATGTAAGTCAATTGGAGAATTTTCTTAAACCATTATTGGAGCTTCACGAAATAGAAGTACAGTACAGAAAATAATGACGTTTCCGCAGTATAGAAAATACAAAGGGATAGATGTTTATTTCAAAGTTGTTTCGGAAGAAAAATTAGTAGAGTTGAAGCGTTTGGGAGATAAGATTTTATCTTTTGAACTCAATGCGAAACAATTTCCTGAAAAACTGTTTATTCAAGATGTGCTAAACAACGAAGGAGGTCGTTGGGAAATCATCTCGGAGAAAGATTATAAGAAAATAGAACAAAAACAATAGATTATGGCTCTAAAATCCATAACATTTTTAGGAACGGGGACATCACAAGGTGTGCCCGTTATTGCTTGTCATTGTAAGGTATGCAAATCTCTTGATACCAAAGACAAAAGATTGCGTAGCTCCATTTTAATAGAAACTACCGAGGGAAACATAAATATTGATGCAGGTCCTGATTTCCGGCAGCAAATGTTGAGAGAGGATGTTCAACATTTAGAGGCTATACTTTTCACCCATGAACATAAAGACCATATTGCGGGATTAGACGATGTACGGGCTTTTAATTTTAAAAGCAAAAAGCCGATGGAAGTGTTTTGTACAGAGCATGTTTACGAGGCTTTATGCAGGGAGTTCAGTTACGTGTTTAAACCTAAGTTTGAGTACCCCGGTATTCCTAAAATAAACGTTACTTTGATTCATAAAGACAATGATTTTGAAGTGCTGAATCACAAAATAACACCTATTGAGGTAATGCACTACAAATTGCCTGTCATGGGGTATCGAATAGAGAATTTTGCATACATTACCGATGCAAATTTTATCAGCGAAGAAGAACAAGAAAAGTTAAAAGGGGTAGATGTTTTGGTCTTAAATGCTTTAAGAAAAGAAAAACATATTTCTCATTTTACCTTGCAAGAAGCACTAGATTTAATTGAGAAACTTTCTCCTAAGAAAGCATATTTAACACATCTTAGCCATCTAATGGGAACACATAAAGAAACTTCAGAAAGGTTACCCGAAAACGTTAGTATAGCTTACGACGGATTGAAAATAGAGTTTTAATTTCTTTAAAAGTATTCCATTTCTAAAACACAATCTTACCGCTTAAATAATAAACATCTCCATTATTTGTGGTGGCTGTGGCGTTGTAGAAATAGATGCCTTTGGCGAGTTTACGTGGTGGTACGATTTCGGTTTGTTGTGCGTTTAAAGCATGTGTTTGCTGAAAAACTTCCTGACCGAGTGCGTTATAGAGTTGTAGCACTACACTTGTATAGCCGTGTGAGTAGATGTTTAAACTGCCGTTGTTTACACTCGGAATATACAAATACCGCTCTTGGTTGAGTTGCAAGGTGCGTGTTAACGTGTCTTTGCATTGACC
>JALWSJ010000237.1 GCA_026993705.1 Flavobacteriales bacterium | reverse complement strand
CAATGATTTTCTATACCTAGATTATGAAGAAGAGTAGTGTTTTGCGTTAGGGATAGGAACGGCATCCTTTTTCCCTCCCTCCTTTTGGAGGGCAAAAGATATAGTGGATAGCCCGACCCTTTTCTACCAAACAAACGTTACGCGAGAGCGTTATGTTTGTTTGGTAGAAAAGGGGAACGCCCAAAAAAATAAAAAGAAATGAAAATTATTTGCATAGGTAGAAATTATTCGGAACACGCTAAAGAAATGGGTGCGGAGACACCAAAAGAGCCTGTTTTTTTTCTAAAACCGGATACGGCAAAATTGTCGGATAAAATACCTTTTTATTATCCGAATTTTACGAAGGAACTGCATTATGAAGTAGAATTGGTGTTGAAAATAAATAGAGTTGGAAAAAATATTTCACCTAAGTTCGCTCATAAATATTATAATGAAATTGGCGTAGGAATTGATTTTACCGCAAGAGATTTACAAAGGGAATGTAAGCAAAAAGGTTTGCCGTGGGAAAAAGCAAAAGCCTTTGATTACTCGGCTCCTGTTTCAAAATACTTTATTTCGGTTGACTCATTTGAAAACAAAGAAGATATTCGTTTTTCGTTGCTGAAAAATGGAGAATTGGTACAGCAAGGGAGTTCGGCAGATATGATTTTTTCTTTTGAGGAAATTGTGGCATATGTTTCTCAATTTATAACACTTAAGATGGGAGATTTAATTTTTACCGGAACACCTTCTGGAGTTGGTGAAGTAGCCATTGGAGATACCTTGGAGGCGTTTATGAACGGTAATAAAATGTTGGATTTGAAAGTAAAATAAACGAGTTAATCATTTAACCCTTGATTTAATCTATTTTTTTAGTACATTTAGGACGTGATTTAATGATATAGTGATTATAAAAATTCTACATATAATAATTTTTCTGCTTTTGTTTGTCGCTGTTTCTGCACAGGACGATACAACAAGAGTGGATAGCGTAGTGCCTCCATTAGAGATAAAATTTAGACCGCAAATTAGTCTCGGAACGGGGATGTTTACCTATTACGGGGATATAGCAAACAACAACAAAGGTTATCACCCAACGGTGAGTCGGTTGGCTCGGGATTTACGGATAACTCAGCCTTTGAATCCTAATTTTGATTTAAGTTTTTATGTGATTTTTGGTCAAGTGAGTGCGAATGAACGAACGTTAACTCGAAATCTTAATTTTAATTCGCACATTACTACGGGAGGTGCTGTGGTTACTTATAATTTGTATCATTTATTAAATCCTAAACGAAACATTAACCCTTATATCTCTTTGGGAGTTGAATCGATAGAGTTTTTATCTAAAACTGATTTAAAAGATAAAAACGGAAATACCTATTATTATTGGTCGGACGGTTCTATTCGCAACATGGATGAAAATGACCCCAACGCTTCTAATGCTGTGGAGATTTATAGGGATTATACGTACGAATCGGATTTGAGAGAGGAAAATTTAGATGGGTTTGGGAAATATCAAGAACGGACAATGGCAATACCGATTGATATTGGAGCAAATTTACATTTGAGCGATCGTATAAAAGTTCGTTTGGGTGCTTCGATGCACTATACTTTTAGCGACCTTATTGATAATGTTTCGTACAAGAGTGTGGGTAATCGTAAAGGAGATTCCAAAAACGATAGGTTCTTGTTTACGCATTTTGCTATCACTTATGATTTTGGAACAAGGGAAGTAGAAGAAAAACCTATGGAAGAAGAAACCTTTACAGAAGAAGATTGGTTAGCAATAGATACATCAGATTACGATGGAGATGGGGTTGTTGATTTATTGGATGACTGTATTAAAACACCAAAAGAGGCCTTTCCTGTTGATGAACATGGGTGTCCTTTGGATGGAGATAAGGATTTAGTGCCGGATTACAGAGATGAAGAGCCTGGAACTTTTTACGGTGATTTAGTTGATTTAAAAGGTGTTACTCAGGATGATTATGACTTAGAATTGAGATACCTTGCTTATATGGGGTCTGATGGGGATAATTTTATTGAAGAGTATCATAAGACCACTTCAGGTGAAGAAGGGCTTCCGAGAGATGAGATTCAAAGGGCTAGAAAGGAATTGAAATATACAGTCGTGGTTGGGATGAATACAAAAGAAATTTCGGCAAATGATTTGCATGAGTTTTTAAGTTATAAAGATTTTAAAACCATTGAAAGAGGTGATTCGGTATTCTACGTTATCGGTGGGTTTAATACGATTGAAGAAGCATTGGGAGCAAAAGAACAATTAAAAGGAGAGGGAATAAATACAGAGTCAATAGCTCTGATGAGAGGAAAACCGGCAAAAATACATAAATTAATAGGAGAGGAATACATAAATACAATAGACGTTTCACCTGTTATACCAAAACCGTCCGAAAAAGGTGTAGTTTATAGAGTGCAAATCGGAGCTTTTTCTAAAAGAATTTCTCATGGAGCTTTTGGGAAGCTTAGTGGTGTCGAAGAAGTGAAGGGGCAAGATGGTTTATATCGTTATTACTCGGGGGTTTTCACTGATAAAGACTTGGCGGCAAAACATCGAATAGAAGTATTAAGCGAAGGCTATGAAAAGGCTTTTTTGGTCGCTTTTAACGATGGAAAAAGAATTTCTTTGGAAGAAGCAGGCTTTAAGTTGAAGGAAGGGGCAAAAGATGAAATAACAGAATCTTCTGAGCCAACACAAGGAGCTTTAATGAAAGGGTTGGTTAAGTTTAGAGTACAAGTTGGTGCATATAAAAATGACATTCCAACAGAGGTGTTAGATGTGTATTTACGTTTAGGTAGTGTAATTCCTAAAAGAGATGTAAGAACAGGTATCACAAAATATTTGGTAGGTAAATATGATTCTTATGAAGAAGTAAATAAGGCAAAACAAGAAATAATAGGAAAAGGAATATTGGACGCTTTCATTGTCGGTGATTTTAATGGAAAGTTAATAACTGTACAAGAGGCCATACAATTAACAAAATAGAAGGAATGAAGAAAATTACATGGATTAGTTTATTAAGCCTACTTTTAGGTATGACATTTGTTTCCTGTTCATCGGAAGCAATCGAAAATAAAGTTGATGTAACAACAGATGCGAATATAGAAAAAATAGACTCAATAGACATTAACCTAACTAAGTGCGATTGTTTAGAGCCAAAGGAAGATTATGTTCATCTTTGTGAGACGAGATTTAAAGAAGAGTTTACAGCTCAAGAAAAATTTGAATGTTCAGGAGATTCTTCTTACATAGATACGATACAAAAAGCAGTAGGAGAAGAAGAAAGAGAGGCTTATGAAGAGGACTTATCGTTGGAAATAAAAGAAATAGAGGAAGAAAAAGAAGACCCAATCAGTGAAGAATGTAAATTATTTCTAGAAGAATACGCTGAAGCAATAAAGGATTTTAAATCTTTGTCGGATAGAATGGATGCCAATCCTGAGGATATAGGCTTGAAAATAAGCTATAAAAGTCAGAGCGAAGATATGGAGTCATGGAGCTCTAAACCTCAAATGTTTAAATGTTCACAAAATGAAGCGTTTAAAAAACAAGTTGAGATATTAAACGAAAAAAAAGAAAAATTGCTTAATGGTGAGTAATTTAGTAAGAATATTATGGCTATGTTAAGACTTGTATTAGTATTTCTTTTTTTTTGTGTTTTAGATATTGTGTATGCACAAGAGTTTTTGTGGTCGGATAATATCGGTAAAAATAATTCTTCAGAAATAAAAAAGATAATATCAATCGAGGATTCAGGAGTTTATACTTTTCTGAAAGAAAGTAAATCATCATATAGAGTTGATTTCTTTTCAAACGATTATAAACTACAAAACACAAGAAGACATAAGCTGGATGGTTTAATCAATAGTGTTTTTAGGTTGGGTAACAATATCTATGTGTTTTACTCCAGGTATAATGCAAAAGCCAAGCAAGATGAGTTGTATTTTCGTTCAGTAGAAAAAGAGGGTAAAGAAAAATTGTTGCAATCAAATAGTGTAAAAGAAGGGTATCATAATCGTTTTATTGTTAATGTTAGTGGAGGGTTCTCTAAAGTTGTTATTCTTACAGAGTCACCATATAATGAGGGGAAGAAAGAAATGTTACAAATAGATGTTTACAATGAGGAGTTAAATTTACTTCGTTCAAAAAAATATTTAATACCTGGTCTTTATTCACAAAAAAGAAGAGTTAACATTCCATTAGTCAATGATAAAGGAGAAGTTTATATTTTAAAAAAATATAAGACTAAACAACAAAACAAATATTATGTCATAACAAATAGAGCGTCATCAATACAGACCAATGAATTTAAAATAAATTATCAAATATTGGAAGCTAATTTCACTTTTACGAAGGAAGGAGAACTTGTAATCGCCGGAACGTATGGACGAGTGATGAATAAAGCCGAAGGGCTTTATATTGTTAAAATGGATAATAGTGGTAGTGCAAGATATAAAAAAGAATATCCTTTTAGAATCGAAACCATGACGGCTTTTGTTTCGGAAAAATCATTAAAGAAAAACGGTATAGGTCTTTCCGGATTTAGGACGAAGCAATTGATTGAAATGAAAGAGGGGGGAGTTGTGGTATTAGAGCATCACACAAGAAGAAAGGATAAAAAAACAGGAAAATTGATTGATGAAAGAAAGGGAATCATTGTCTTTTATTTTAATCATAAAGGAGATTATTTTTGGGATATACCTATTTTGGTAAATCAAAAAGATGCTATATATAACGGTCGTTGGAGTTCATTTGTGTACTATAATGATACGGCGAATAATGAGATAAAAATAATCTACAATCATTTAAGTACTGATAAAAAGAAAGCTAAAAACATGCAGGAAAGTAAGATTTTACCACATTTAATTTCAGTAAGTTCTCAAGGTAATTTTACAAATAAAAACATAGAAGAAAAATTAAAAGGAAAAATAATAGACCCTAAATATTATACAAGCAAAGCGTATGGTTTGGTTCTTGTTGCACAGAACTTTGAAAATTCGGTGTACTATGTTGGTGAATTACTTTTTGGCTATAGTAAGGAGTAAAGTAGAATCAAAAAGTTAAATCTTTGCTAAGTACATGACAAAAATTTAAAGATCCCTATATCATCCTGACTTTGAGCATTTAGCAGAATATTGGATACATAAGACAATCCATATTTGAAAATACTTTTAGCTTTTCTGCCATGTGTTTTAATT
>JALWSJ010000236.1 GCA_026993705.1 Flavobacteriales bacterium | reverse complement strand
ATTTTTACGTTAGTTGGAGTATCCCTAACACAAAGAAAATGAACGGCATAAAACGGTTTTATTTTCCTTATCCTTCTTCAAAATTATTTTCCATAGCTGGGGCTATGCAAAAGAATTTTTCATCGTCTAAGAAAACTAAATTCCGTTTTCTTCTCGCTCATTTTCTTCGCGTTAGGGATAGGAACGGCATCCTTTTGCCCTCCCTCCTTTTGGAGGGCAAAAGATATAGTGGATAGCCCGACCCTTTTCTGCAAAACAAACGTTTCGCGGTAGCGATATGTTTGTTTTGCAGAAAAGGGGAACGCCCAAAGTCTATTAAAAAAAGTTAGGAAACAGACAATATTAATAGTTTTCTTGTAGTTTTGTCGGTGGATGAAACTGTCGGTCGTAATAGTAAATTATAATGTAGAGCATTTTTTGGAGCAATGTCTGTTGTCGGTGAGGAAGGCTTCGGAAGGATTAGAGGTGGAAGTTTTTGTGGTGGATAATATTTCTATTGATGGCTCGGTGGAAATGGTTCGGCGGAAATTTCCTGAGGTTATTTTGATTGAGAACAAGGAGAATGTTGGGTTTTCCAAGGCGAATAATCAAGCGATGCGAATTGCAAAAGGTGAGTATATTCTTTTGCTGAATCCGGATACGGTAGTTGAGGAAGACACGTTTAGAAAGTGTATCGATTTTATGGATGCTCACCCTGAAGCTGGAGGGCTTGGAGTAAGGATGATAGACGGTAAGGGGAGGTTTTTACCTGAATCAAAACGGGGATTGCCTACGCCTGAAGTGGCTTTTTATAAGATTTTTGGTTTATCTGCTTTGTTTCCGAACTCTAAGCGGTTTGCTAAGTATCATTTAGGGTATTTGAAAGAGGATGAAGTGAACGAAATCGAGATTTTGTCGGGTGCTTTTATGTGGATGAGAAAAGAGGCATTAGACAAGGTGGGCTTGCTAGATGAGGCTTTTTTTATGTATGGTGAGGATATTGATTTATCCTATCGAATAATTCTTGGTGGGTATAAAAATTATTATTTTCCTGAGACAAAAATCATTCATTATAAGGGGGAAAGCACGAAAAAGAGTTCGGTAAATTATGTCTTTGTGTTCTATAACGCGATGATTATTTTTGCTAAGAAACACTTTTCTGAAAAAAATGCCAACACATTTTCTTTTTTGATTAAGTTGGCTATTTACCTGAGGGCTTCTGTTGCTTTACTTCACCGATTTGTTAAGCAAATAGCTCTTCCTTTTTTTGATTTTTCTTTGTCTTTAGGGCTGTTAACTTTAGTTGCTTATTACTATCAGAAACTAAAACCTATACAATTTGAATGGGATATATTGGAAATAGCTTTGCCTTCTTATGTTTTGGTTTGGTTAGTAGCTGTATTTTTTTCTGGGGGATATGATAAACCGATACGTTTATCATCTGTGGCAAAGGGGGTGCTGATTGGTTCTGGTGTTATTTTGGCTATATATGGGTTGTTGCCAAAATCTGTGCAATTTTCTCGTTTAATTATTTTGATTGGAACAAGCACAACTTTGATCAGTATGCTTTTTATCCGCTTACTTCTTCATTACCTAAAAATTGGTGAATATAGGCTGTCTTCTGATTTAAAAAAGAGATTTGCCATAATCGGTAAAAAGGACGAAGTGGAACGAGTAAAAAGCCTTTTGGAACAAACGACCAACATTAGCTATGTGGCTACACTATCCCCCGACTCCGATGTAAGCGAAGGATATGACGGTAACATTAATCAATTAGAAGATTTTATCCATATTAATCGTATAAACGAAGTTGTTTTTTGTGCAAAAGATTTGAGTGCACAAGAAATTATACACCAAATGTCTAACGTTAAAACGCAGGATAATGTTGATTTTAAAATTGCTCAACCTGATAGTTTATTCTTAATCGGCAGTAACTCTATCCATACGGCTGGTGAAGTGTATATGTTGAACCTTAACAACATCACTAAGCAGAAAAACAAAAGAAATAAACGGTTGTTCGATTTCTTTTCTGCGTTGATTGTTCTGATATTGTTACCCTTGTTGATTTTATTTCAAAAACACAAGAAACAATTTATTAGGGGTTTATTTGCTGTTCTAATTGGTCAAAAGACTTGGGTTGGGTTTAATACTTTTGAGGGTAAGTATAAATTACCCCAAATAAAGGAAGCGGTCATACCTATCGTACCACAATCTACTGACGAAGAAAAGATGCATAAATTAAATATGATTTATGCAAAAGATTATTCGGTATTGACGGATTTTAGATTGCTTGCTACCTATTTATTTAGACGTTGGTAATTGTTATCGATTAAACAAAAGTCTTTTTCCTGTAGTTCCCTCCACTACTCTACCATTTTTATACACAATATTCCCATTTACAAAGGTTGTATCAACTTTTGTTGTAAAAGTAGTCCCCTCCAATGGCGACCAACCGCATTTGTACAGCAAATTTTCTTTGCTAACTTCCCATTCTGCATTCCAATCTACCAAAACCAAATCAGCATAATAGCCTTCTCTTATGTAGCCACGTTTATCTATTTGAAAGAGTTCTGCCACATCGTGGCTTGTTTTTTTTACAATGTGTTCTAGCGTAAAAACTCCTTGTTTCACCATCTCCAACCAAGCTGGTAAAGCGTGTTGAACCAAAGGACCTCCAGATGGTGCTTTTAAGTAAGCGTTGTTTTTCTCTTGTATCGTATGCGGAGCGTGGTCGGTTGCTAGTACATCTATCGTATTATTATTTATCGCTTCTATAATGACTTGCCTATCGTTTTCTGTTTTTACGGTAGGATTCCATTTGATATACGTCCCTTTCGCTTCATAGTCTTTATCGGAAAACCAAGCATGATGCACACAACCTTCGGCGGTAATTCTTTTTTCAGACAATGGCTTATTCGCATCAAACAAACTCAATTCTTTCGCCGTTGAAATATGAAGAATATGCAATTTAGCGTTATGTTTGGTTGCTAACTCAACTGCCATGGAAGAAGACTTGTAGCAAGCCTCTGCGTTTCTAATCAACGGGTGGGCAGAAATTGGAATATTGTAATTGTATTTTTGTTTGAAATGTTCCAAATTTTTTCGAATGGTTTCTTCATCCTCACAATGAGTGGCAATCAATAGTTCACATTCAGAAAAAAGCCCCTCCAATGTTTTTTTGTCATCGACCAACATATTTCCTGTTGAAGAACCCATAAATACTTTTACCCCACAAACGTTCTGCGGGTTTGTTTTTAGCACCTCACTTAAATTATCATTGGTAGCTCCAAAGAAAAAAGAATAATTGGCAATGGATTTTTCTGAAGCAAGTTGATATTTATCTTCCAACAATTCTTGTGTAACAGTGTTTGGCACGGTATTCGGCATCTCCATAAAAGAAGTTATTCCTCCCGCAACCGCAGCTCTTGACTCTGTTTTAATAGTTGCCTTATGTGTCAAACCAGGTTCTCTGAAGTGAACTTGATCATCAATCAATCCAGGAATTAAAAATTTACCTTTAGCATCAATTACATTTTCAACACCATCTTCAGCAATAGGTTCTTCGCTTATTTGCTCAATATACTCATCTCTAATGAGTACATTTCCGTTAAATATTTTTCCTTCGTTGACAATTTGAGCATTTTTGATTAGAGTGGTTTTCATAGGTTAGTTGAGCTAAAGGTTTTTAGCAAAATTAGTTAATAATCCCAATTTATTTTGTTTTTCAAATTATTTAATTTAATTTCACTCAAGATTATATCCATTTAACCATGAAGAGAAATATATTATTATTTATTTTACTGTTTGTACAATATTTTACTGCTTTTGCTCAACTGGATAGTATTCATTGGATACCACCTATGTATGCAAGTGATGCTCCAAACGATCAATACATTTATTTATCTACTCCAAGTACCCTCCCTTTTGTTGTTACAATAAAAGATGGAGCTGGAAACGTATTAGCTACGCCAAGTTTATCCAATGCAACTCCCTTTAGGTACAGTATAGGAACAGGGACAGGAACTCCCCTTTTTGTTACTGACGGCATGTTGAACAACGTACAAACGAATAAGGGGTATATTCTTCAAGCAAATAAGAAGTTTTACGCGAACGTAAGATTGAAAAATGCATATCAAGCAGGAAGTCTAACCGCAAAGGGAAGAGCCGGAGCAGGAAACACTTTCAGAGTATCATTCATTCCTGTTTTTGTTAATGCTTCCTATAGAAATAACTTTTGTTCAATAATGGCAACAGAGGATAATACTACCGTAACTGTTTCTGGATATAACCCAAATGTTGTTTTTCATGGAATTCCTACTGTAACTTCAAACAATCTAACCATTTCTTTGAATGCTGGAGAAACATATACATTTGCTTCAAAATTTAATATTAATGCAAATAAAACAGGTTTAATAGGAGCTTTGATAAGTTCTGATAAGCCTATTGTTGTAAACAACGGAAACTTTCTTGGTGCTTTAGAAAACACAAATCAGGGGCAGGATATTTTGATTGACCAATCTGTACCTACCGATATCTTAGGAACAGAATACATATCCGTAAGGGGAAATGGATTAAACTCAATGGAACAGATTCTAGTAGTAGCACACCAAGACAATACAGCTATTTTTTTAAATGGAAACTCTACAGCTGTAACTACACTAAATGCGGGTCAATGGTATCTCATAAACAGCAGTTATTATCAAGGGACAGGACATAAAAACATGTATATTCAATCCTCTAATCCTATTTACTGTGTGCAATCGCTTGGTGGTGCAGCGTCGGTTCCAACATATGGTATGAATATTTTAGCTCCATTATCTTGTGTGTTACCTACTACAATTGATTTAATCCCCAATGTTGATAAAATTGGTAATGTTAGTTATAATGGTGGTTTATTTATTGTAACTAGAAGTGGTGCAACTGTTAGTCTCAATGGAACAGTGCAAACAGGTGCACAATCTGTAAATGGGACTTTAGATTGGGAGACGTATAAAATATCTGGTTTAACTGGTAACCAGAAAATAGCTTCTACAGGAAATCTAATAGGAGGTGTCTTTGGTGCTAATGGAGATATGGGGTGGGCAGGATATTTTTCAGGGTTTGATAAAGGTCCATTTGAGATAACATCTCTTCCTAATACAATCACACAAGATTCTTGTGGTTCAGTTTTATTGAATGCTCCTACTCAATACACAACATATAATTGGTATTTCAATAACACTAGTATTTCAACCGCTCCCCCACCTTTATTAGTTAATCTTTCTGGAGACTATTATGTTGCTATGACTGATAACTTTGGATGTATTGATAC
>JALWSJ010000235.1:440-5368 GCA_026993705.1 Flavobacteriales bacterium | reverse complement strand
TTATTTTAAACTAAGTATATAAATAAAAACAAGTTGAGAAAAAAATGTTAATTTTTTAAAAATCTCTTGTTATTATAAAAATCAATCGTATATTTGCGATAGAGAATGAAAAGAAGTTTAGAACATATCAATTATAAGGAAAGTACTGAAGCCTTGGCAAAATATGCCAAAGCACTAGCTCACCCAACTAGAATTGCTATTCTAAGACACTTAGAAAATCAATCATGCTGTTTTACTGGTGATTTAGTCGATGTTTTTCCTTTAGCTCAATCAACCATTTCACAACATTTAAAAGAATTAAAAAAAGCAGGATTAATACAAGGAGAATTAAAACCGCCCAAAATTAAATATTGTATAAACCAAAAGAATTGGATGGAAGCTAAAATGTTATTTGAAGAATTATTTAAGTTAGAGAGTAGTGTTGTAACAAAAGAAAATAAGTGTTAACTTTTTTTTGTAAAACCATATCGTTTATTTACGATAAACAAAACTAAAAATATGACCACAGGAGAATTTCTAGAAAAACTAAAAGTAAACCCAAACAAAGCCTTGCTCTTTGAATATAATGAAGGGCAATATGCGGGAGCTAATTACCACTTAACAGAAATAAAAAAAGTTCATTTTGACACCGTTGATTGTGGTGGAAATCCAAATGAATGGAACGAGACACATATACAAATATGGGAAAACCCTAATGAAAGAGACAAGACGGAATATATGACCACCGATAAAATACTATCAATTTTTCAAACAGTAGATAGTATAAAATTGTTGGATTACGATACAGAATTAAAAGTAGAATATGGAAATGAAAATTTTCATACCTCAGTAATGAAAATCAAAAAAATAGTAGAAAAAGGCAATCAATTAATTGTACAACTTTTTGAAGAGCAAACACTTTGCAAAGCCCCATCAGAATTATCAGAAAATAAAGAAAAATCCACTTGTTGCAGTCCTACAAGCGGATGTTGTTAATATAAACAAATACAAAAACCAAATAATATGAGTAAAACAATCAAAATTTTAGGAACAGGATGTCCAAAATGTAAAACAACAACTGCCCTAATTGAAGAAGTAGTAAAAGAAAACAACATCGATGCAGAAATCATAAAAGTCGAAGACATTATGGAAATCATGCAGTACAATGTACTATCTACACCAGCAGTAGTAGTCGATGAAGAAATCAAGGTAAAAGGTAGAGTACCATCAAAAACCGAAATATTAGAATATTTAAAATAAAAAACCATGAAAGAAGCAAAACAAATTTGTCCGACAACTACAAAAGGAAAAGTTGCCGAAGGAGCATTAATCGTAGATGTACGAAGAAAATCAGAAGTTGAAGATGTAACATTTGATGTACCAAATTACATCAATATTCCCCTACAAGAATTGGAGGAACGTATGAACGAAATACCCAAAGACAAGGAAGTCGTTTTTGTTTGTCGTAGCGGAGAACGAAGCCTACGTGCCACCTATTATATGATGAACCACGGTTACGAAAACGTCTATAATATGCGTGACGGAATCATCAAATGGGCAAGCAAAGGATTCCCTACTAAAGGAAATGTAGAAGGCTTACTCAATAACTCTTGCGACTGTTCTCAACTAGATTGTTGTTAGTATAATGATAAGAATCATTAGGGCGTTCCCATTACAGCATAAAAAATTGGTGTAGTTCTCTCTACACCAATTTTTAACGCCGTAATGGTCGGGCTATCACTACTCACTCTTTTGTGTTGCATAAGTGCAACAACACAAAAGGAGTTCAAACACGCCGTTCTATCCCTAACGTGTGTAAAATGAGTGCTAAGAAAGTAAATTTTAGTATTCTTAAACGATGAATAAAAAATTTGCATACACTCAAAATCTTACAAAACGAGAGAAATGAAAATACTAATATTATGTACAGGAAATTCCTGTAGAAGTCAAATGGCAGAAGGATTTCTAAAAGCATTTGACGACAGGTTAGAAGTCCATTCAGCAGGAACACAACCGGCAGAACAGGTTCACCCCAAAGCCCTCGAAGTAATGAAGGAAGTAGGAATAAACCTGCAAGATAACTATCCGAAATCCGTAAACGATTTTATAAATGAAGAGTTTGATTACGTCATAACCGTTTGCGGAGGTGCAAAAGAAAGTTGTCCAACCTTTACGGGAGAAGTGAAAAACCGCCTACATATAGGATTTGACGACCCTGCCGAAGCAACAGGAACAGAAGAAGAAATAACAAACGAATTTAGAAGAATTCGCAAAGAAATTCTCAATGATTTTTTTGCCTTTTATACAACACAAATAAAACCACAATTCCATGAAAAATAAGAATATACTATTGTTAGCACTTTCCCTACTTTTTTCTTTAAGTTTTTGGGCACAGGAAAAAGTACAACCGAAAGTAACCTTTATAGAATTAGGCTCGGTAAAATGTATTCCTTGCCAAAGAATGCAAAAAGTCATTAAGAAGGTAGAAGAAAAATACCCGACACAAGTAAAAACAGTTTTTTACGATGTGTGGACACCCGAAGGTAAAAAAGCATCTAAAAATTTTGAGTTTGATTTAATTCCAACACAAATATTTTTAGATGAAAACGGAAAAGAGTACTACCGTCATGAAGGGTATTTTGAATTTGAAGAATTAGAAAAAGTACTTCTACAAAAAATAAAATAAACTATGTTTGATTGGATACAAAATATTGCAGACACAATTGTTTACGATTGGTTACATTTAGAAAAAGGAGCTCATTTAGCCGAAGCTTTGGATTTCTTTATCTATGATACCACAAAGATATTAATATTGCTTTTTATTGTGATATTTGCGATGGGAATTGTAAACAGTTACTTTCCCATAGATAAAGTTAGAAACTTTCTATCCAGAAATAAACTGTACGGATTTGAATACCTAATGGCAAGTCTATTTGGAGTTGTAACTCCCTTTTGTTCATGTTCTTCCGTTCCTTTATTTATAGGTTTTGTTAAAGGTGGTATCCCGCTTGGTGTTACCTTTGCTTTCTTGGTTACCTCTCCCTTGGTAAATGAGGTTGCCATCGGTTTATTCATTGGTCTCTTTGGTATGAAAATGACAGCTATATATGTTGCCAGTGGAGTATTACTAGGTACAATATCAGGAATAATATTGCAAAAATTAAAATTGGAACGTTACTTAACCCCTTGGGTAAAACAAGTCTTAGAAAATGCTCAAAGAGAACAAGATACCTTTGTAGCAGAAAAACAAAGTTTCAAACAACGACTTCCAATTATCTGGGAAGAAGTAGTCAAAATTTTAAAAGGTGTAATACCTTACGTAATTGTAGGTATTGCTATAGGAGGATTGATGCACGGATATATTCCGGAAGGATTTTTTGAAAAATATATGAGCAAAGACAACCCTTTTGCTGTACCGATAGCAACTATTTTAGCTGTTCCAATGTACTCAAATGCTTCAGGAATTTTACCTGTGGTTCAAGTACTTGTAGCTAAAGGAGTTCCCATAGGAACAGCTATAGCCTTTATGATGGGGGTAGTTGGCTTATCATTACCAGAGGCAATGTTATTAAAGAAAGTAATGACCTTTAAATTAATAGGAATATTCTTCGGAGTAGTAACGCTTTGTATCATCATATCGGGATATGTGTTTAATATGATATTGTAAATTTAAGTTTAACAGATTGCCCATAGATGTAAAATAATCAATAATATAAAAATTAAAATATGGAAAGTAAACGTGAAGTAAATGTAACAGTACATGCTACAAGTGAATCTGAAACACGAATGAAATTGAAATCAGGAAAGTTTGAAATGATAATAGACGAGCCTCAACCTTTGGGAGGAACAGATTTAGGGCCTAGTCCTATACAAGTCTTATTGATGGCTTTGGCTGGTTGTTTAAATGTTACAGGTCATGAGGTAGCGAAGCAAAAAGGCTTGAAATTAAATGGTATGAAAATTAGAATTAAAGGAAAGATGAATCCTTGTACTTTTATTGGTTGTTCTTATGAAGAACGAGCTGGTTTTCAAAAAGTGATTGTTAATGTTACGCCAAATTTCGAGGGAGCTACACAAGAACAGATTGATGATTGGTTAAAAGAAACAGAAGAAAGATGTCCTGTTACTGACAACATTGAAAATGCAACTCAAATAAAAATAGAACATTCTTAGATATAATGTTAAGGTTTATTTTCATTTTATTATTCTTCGTATCATTAGGTTATAAGGCCCAAAATATTACTTATTACGGTGCTTTTCCAACAATTGATTGTACAGTAAAATTAAAAAATAAATGGAGTGGTTATTCCTATCTATTTTCGGCGATAAAACCCTACGAAAGTATTGAAGGCAACACTTTTGATGCAGCTCGATTTTTATCTACTTATGCTGAAGTTGGAATAAATTATGACATCTCATCTGTATTAAGTGGTACGTTTTCGTACGTTAATCAAAGATCAGAACCTTTTGGAGTAAATTATACGAATGAGAATAGAGTTTTTCAGCAGTTAACCCTTAAATTACCTTATGGTCGTTTTCAATGGAAACAACGTTTACGGTTTGATGAGCGGTTTATTAAAAACGTTTATTCTTCGTCAACTGTTTTTAAGCATCGATTGCGTTATTTAATAGGTGGAAAATATTCGCTAAATGACAATACTTATCTAATGGGGTATGTTGAGTCATTTTTTGATACAAAAAACAAATTTAAATACAGTGAAAATTGGTCGGCATTGCAAATTGGGTATAAAATAAATAGGAACAATGCTATAGAAATCGGATATTTGTTTACTGGTTGGATCAGAAATAATAAAAATGATTGGTTGAATCAGCATTTTCTTCAGTTTACTTGGGTAAGTCAATTTAAAATTTTAAAAAAATAAAATTAATTATGGAAAAGAAAAAAATAATAATCATTGGTGGTGGTTTTTCTGGGCTCAGGGCTTTTT
>JALWSJ010000235.1:0-430 GCA_026993705.1 Flavobacteriales bacterium | reverse complement strand
GCTTTTTACAGATTATCAAAGTACAAAAAGAATTTTGATATAACCCTTGTTGATAAAAGGAAAACTTCTTTAGAAAAACCGGCTTTACCGGAGGTTGCTTTTTCAGGTAAAAGCGTTGATGCTACATTGATTGATTTAAAAGAAATCATTGAACATCGTCATAAAGGAACTTTCATCAATGATGAAGTCATAAAAATCAATCCAAAATTGAGTCATATTCATCTAAAAGGTGGAGCAAAAATAGATTATGATTATTTATTGATTACTACCGGAGCATATAAAGCTTTTGATGAAATAAAAGGCCTTAATGAGTATGGTTATTCTATGTGTGATGATAAACACGCAGTAAAACTTTGGGATAAAGTAAAAAATTATAAAGGCGGAAATGTTGTTATCGGCACTGCAAAATCTACATTTGGTACAAGAGTTG
>JALWSJ010000234.1 GCA_026993705.1 Flavobacteriales bacterium | reverse complement strand
TTCTATCCGTCAATTTCACTCGCGTTAGGGATAGAACGGCGTGTTTGAACTCCTTTTGGTTTGTTGCATATATGCAAACCAAAAGAGTGAGTAGTGATAGCCCGACCCCAATTTACCAAACAAACGTTTCGCGAGAGCGATATGTTTGTTTGGTAAATTGGGGGAACGCCCAAAACATACTTATTTTCCTTCAAACACTGGGACTTCTATTTCTTTTTGGTTAACAAAGTCGTAATGTGTTAATTTTCGGATATTATAGAATGATGTCCAGTAGGAAGCCAGGGTTTGATAATAGGTGGCTATGGCACTGTTGCGTTCTTTTAGGGAATTATTGAAGGTAAAGATATCACTTTTTCCAATCAGGTAACGTTGTTTGGATACTTCGTATCTTTTTTTTGCTACTTCCATAGCTTTTTGAGCAATTACAACTTGTTGCGACATAATATTAAACTGTGAAGCGGTAATAAATACATTTTGCTCAAAATTCTTTTTGTCTTGTTCGATTTGGTTTTGCATAAGCTCGGTATTGGCTTGTTGTTGCTTGATGTTTGACCTAGATAATCCCCAATTGTAGATAGGTATTTTTATTCCTAAGTTTACTTGTTCTTTATCGAGCGGATTCAAGTAACCTTGATCGAATGTTGGAGCGGTTTGCGTTAATCCATAGGCAGCAAACAAATCGGCATTTAAACGGTTATTTTTCTTTACACGGTCTAGTTCTCGTTGACTTTCCAAAAGTCTTCTTTGGTAAGCAATATACTCCGAACGGTGTTGTTTTGCTAAATCTACCACTCTTTGAACGTCAATTTTATCTAAAGGAAGTACGGTATCGATTTTAAGAGGTAAAGGTTGCGAATAGGGTATTTTCAGGAATGTTTTTAAGGCTTGTTCGCTTATTTGAACATCCAAAACCGACTGAGCTAAAGTCTTTTCAGCATTAAGGGCAGTGAGTTCCATTTGCAGAAGTTCGTTTTCAGCAATTTTACCAATCTCATATCGCCCTTGAGAAATTTTATATAAGGTGTCGCTGTTTTCTTTATTCAGCTTTGCTATTTGCAATTTTGAAAGATTGCTAAGCACGTTAAAAAAGAGTTGGGAAGCTTGTATGGAAACATCTTCGGATTGTTCAACGCTCATTCGTTTTGCTTCTTCATACAACAAAGGCTCTATTTTTTGAGACCATTTATAGGAATTAAATTTCATTATCGGCTGTGAAATACCGATATAAAAAGGATTGGTCCGGTAAGAAGTATAAGGCGAATTTCCAAGCCAATCTACTCGCATCAGGTTGCTAGAGAAAAACAAATTTCCTCCTGTCCATTTTATGGGTTGGTTTATACGTAAATTTGCACTTGAATTGACTTGACTTGTTCTTTCAAAACTGATTGTTCCATCCGGTTGAATAACCTTACTTAACCCAACATTGAAATCGGGTAATGTACCTTGAAAAACCATTTTGGGTAGAAACTGTTTTTTAAATGAATTGTACTGCCAAAATCGATTTTCAAAAGAATTATCTACTTTTTTTTGAGCCAAAGATTGACCGTGAGCCAAGCGAAGAATATCTTCTAAATGATATTCTGTTTGGGCGGACATATTCCAACTTACAATTAAGGAAATGGTAATCGTGTATATTTTATTCATATCGTAAAGAAGTTACAGGATTTTGTTCCGCTGCCTTTTTTGCCGGCAGGTAGCCAAATACGATACCTACAATAACGGAAATAAAAAAGGAAATAAAAATTGAAAAACCGGAGATTTTGACCGGCATTTTCAAGAAAACCTCAATCAAATAACTCAACCCGACTCCTAAAGCAATACCGATGATTCCTCCGCTAATACTAATAAGCAAAGCTTCGAATACAAACTGAGCTTTGATGTCTTTTTTCCTTGCCCCGATAGCCATCCGCAACCCTATTTCTTTTATTCGTTCCATAACAGACGCCAACATAATATTCATAATACCAATTCCTCCTACGATTAGGGAAATACTAGCAATAGCTCCCAACAGCAAATTAAATAAATCGTCTGTCTCCTTTTGTTGTTTTAATAGTTGTTCAGGAATCACAATACTGAAATCTTCTGCATTGTTATGCCTTCTGTTTATGGTTTTACCGATAAGTTCTATACCGGAAGGAATTGTCTTTGATTCAGAAAATTGAATAGCTATTTTATCCAATTGGTTTTTATTTTGTTTTACAGATTCTTTATTCTCCTCTTCCCAAAAATCATCTTCTTTTATTTTAACTTTGCTTCTGTCTTTATAGCGAACCAGCATCGTATTGATGGGAATATATATTTCATTGTTGTAATTATTAATCCCCATACTTTGAAGGTTCTCTCCGATACCACTAAGATTTTTTAAAACACCGACTACCTTTAGGTTTAGTTTTTTTACCCGAATCATTTTACCGAGAGGAGAAGAGTTAGGGAAAAGTTTTTTACTGATTTTTCCACCAAGTACACAAACGTTAGCATATTTACGATTATGTTTACCGGCAAAAAAACGACCGTTTGATACCTCTAAATTAAACAGTTTGAAGTAGTCCTCCGTAACCCCTACAAGTTTTGTTTTTTCCCTTCGTTTGCTACTGTTTGCATAGCAATCAAAATCAACTTCGGGTGAAGCGTAGCGAATTTGAGGAAGAATTTCTTGTAAATTGTAAAAATCTCCCATAGTAAGCCCCGGAGAAAATGTTTTGGTTGTATTTTGCTCGTCTTCATCAATTTCAATAGAAAAATCAGCCTTGATAAAGGCGTTATTTACACCGACAATTTCCAACTGCTCTAATATTTTTTGTTGAGCACCATTTCCAATAGCCAACATAGCGATAACGGCTGCAACACCAAAAATTATCCCAAGCGTAGTAAGGATAGCTCTTAGCTTGTTGGCTAAAATAGAATCAATAGCTATACGAATATTTCTTTGCACTTCAGATTTTATTTGGAAATGAGTACTATATCTTGTTGTTCAGCATCGGAAGGAGGAACAAGAAAAACACTTTCGTTTTCTTTTATACCCTCAACAACAACAATGGATGTAGAATTAGCTTTACCTGTTATAACCTGTTGTTTGAGTGCCTTGTTCCCATCTTTTTTGTAAACAAACTGAAGACTGTCGTTAGAGAAAACAGCTTCTATGGGAATGTAAACAACATCTTCGAGCGTTTCAATAATAATTTCATTGGAGGTCGTCATTGCCGGTTTCAGCACACTATCCATAGTGATTAACTTCACTTTAACTTCAAATACTTTAGCATCACCACCTTCTTCCTCTTGCCCGATATTGGCAACTGTTTCCACCAACCCTTTTAATTTCAAGTCAGGAAAAGCATCGACGGTTATGTTCACCTCTTGTTCTTTTGCTATCTTGCTAATATCAATTTCATTAACAAAAGTCTTAGAAATCATCTCAGACAAATCCGGAATTTTGGCAACCACGGGATTCCACGTATTTATTTTAGAACCAGGTTTTACCTTTCCGTTCCACCCCTCGTAATAAACAAGCATCCCTTTTTGAGGAGCGGTAATGGTCAGTGCTTGCATCACCTCTTCCATTTGTGTAACCTTATCTTGGATTTGCATCAGTTCAGATTGAACCTTAAACACTTTAGCAACTGCTTGTTGTTCTTTCAATTTAATGTTACTTACAGCCTGCGTATAATTCCTTTGAATTTTTTCTTTTTTTATCTCTATTTTTCGCTGAGTAGCCGGTGGTTCATATTTCGACTGTTCCAATTCCAACTCAGTTTCTTCCAACTCTACTTTTAAGTTTAGAAGTTTTTCCCGTTCGGCGCGCATCGTTAAGGAAGTATCTAATTTTGCAGCTTTAAGGTCAGACTCTTTTTGAGACAATTCGTTGTATAATTTACGAATTTCAGTACCGATTTCCGAAGGGTCAAGCGTAGCTACATAATCCCCCTTGTTCAAGATTGTCCCTTCATCAACCATAGAAGAAACCTTAATTTGATTGATTCCCATTTTTCTTAAATTAGTAGGAGCATAAATATCAACCGAATTTTTCGCCTCCAGTTCCCCCGTAGTTGTAACCGAGATAACAAAATCTCCTTTTTGGCTTTTCGCTAGAATTGGCGAGGATTCATCATTTTTATCTTTTCCAAAAAAGAAAAAATACCCCACCGCAAAAAGGACAACCCCAATACTAATCAATGTATATTTTTTCATACGTCTATAATTTCTCCATCTTTTAAAACAATCGTTTTTTGAGCATACTCGGCAATATCAGGTTCATGTGTTACCAAAATAATTGTATTTCCGGCACGATGCAACCCGTCAAAAAGTTCCATAATCTCCAAGGAAGTCTTAGAATCCAAATTACCCGTAGGTTCATCCGCCAAAATAATCGAGGGATTATTAATCAAAGCCCTGGCAATAGCCACACGTTGACGCTGACCACCGCTCATCTCATTCGGTTTGTTATTTACCTGCTCCTTTAACCCCACTTTTTTCAGCATCTCAACAGCACGAAAATTTCTTTCTTTTTTAGACACATCAGCATACAACAAAGGAAGAGCTACATTCTCCACCGCATCCAATTTAGGCAATAAATTAAACGTTTGAAACACAAAGCCAATTTCCTTATTTCTAAACTCCGAAAGTTCTTCGTCATTCAACTCATTCACCGCCTTGTTCCTTAACAGATAAGTTCCCGATGTCGGAGTATCCAAAGCCCCAAGAATATTCATCAATGTAGATTTCCCCGATCCTGAAGTCCCCATTAAAGCGATGTATTCATTCTGTTGAATCCTCAAATTAATATCTTTCAAAGCCGTGTACTCAATCACTCCTGTTTTATACGTTTTCTTTATGTTAGTTAATTCAATCAAATTAGAATCTAAGTTTTTCTTCGACAAACATACAATTATTATAGGAATGTCAACTGTTAATTATTTATAAAATGAAAATATGTCTTTCTGTTCTACGACTAACTTATTTTATTAAATGAGCACCTTGGGCGTTCCCCTTTTTTTGCTAAATACACATATCGCTCTCGCTCAACATATCTTTAGCTAAAAAGGGTCGGGCTATCACTACTCACTCTTTTGGTTTGCATATATGCAACAAACCAAAAGGAGTTCAAACACGCCGTTCTATCCCTAATGCGAGACAGGTGGATGCAAAGAAAACGGAGTTTAGTTTTCTTAGACGATGAAAAATTATTTTACATAGACCCTGCTATCGAAAATAACTTTGATGAAGTATAAGAAAAACAAAACGATTATAACAAGTTTATCAACACCTTAGATTAACCTCCAGGGCAAAATCATACTTTTATATTTAAAACTTTAAGTAGATATTCTTCATTCCATCCAGCTTTAAGTCTTTTCCCAGCGATACCCTGTTTTACTGTTTTTTCATTTTTTAAAAGATTTAAAGCAAT